>NZ_JBBUTI010000008.1:0-260983 GCF_038066635.1 Ideonella margarita
CGGGTCTGCGGCATCGGGCCGTCAGCAGCCGAGCACACCAGGATCGCGCCGTCCATCTGTGCGGCGCCCGTGATCATGTTCTTCACATAGTCAGCGTGGCCCGGGCAGTCAACGTGAGCGTAGTGGCGGTTGGCCGTCTCGTACTCAACGTGCGCGGTGTTGATGGTGATGCCGCGTGCCTTCTCTTCAGGCGCTGCGTCAATCTGGTCGTAAGCCTTGGCTTCGCCACCGAACTTTGCCGACAGGATCGTCGTGATCGCAGCCGTCAGCGTCGTCTTGCCATGGTCCACGTGACCGATGGTGCCCACGTTCACGTGCGGCTTGGTACGTTCAAACTTGCCTTTTGCCATCTTGCGCTCCTGATCGATCACCAATTCGGCGGTCGAGTTCAAAAAAACAACCGAGAAATGAAGTGGTGCCCATGGCGCGGATCGAACGCGCGACCTCTCCCTTACCAAGGGAGTGCTCTACCACTGAGCCACATGGGCATCGACACAGGATTGGAAGCCACTTTCGTGACACGACACCCAATCCTGTGCCGACTTCAAAACTTAAACAAAACAAAGAGCATTCAATGGAGCGGGAAACGGGAATCGAACCCGTGTCATTAGCTTGGAAGGCTAAGGTTCTACCATTGAACTACTCCCGCTCGGGAGAGGCTCTTTGACCTGTCTACAAATTGCTCGCTATTGGTGGAGGAGGCTGGATTCGAACCAGCGTAGGCGTAAGCCAACAGATTTACAGTCTGCCCCCTTTAGCCACTCGGGCACCCCTCCGTAGCGAGCCCTCGACTATAGCAGAGCTTTTTTGGGGATGGAAGTAATTGGCGTCGATTTTTTATACCGAGCCTTATTTTTCTTGCGTGGCACCCCAGTCCAGCCCGGGCACGTGGGCCATGGCTGCACTGAAGTGGCCGCACCCGATGAAGGGCGTAGGCGGTCGCCGGGCTGACAGCGGCGACGGGTGATTGGCACGAAGCAACAGGTGTCGGCCCCGGCCCGCCGCCTCGATCAGCGCCGTCTTGGCCTGGGCATGCGCGCCCCACAGCAGGAAGACCACGGGATCGCCTTCACGCCGGGCCACCGTCTCGATCACGGCATCGGTCAAGGCTTCCCAGCCCATGCCCGCATGGCTGGCCGCCTGGCCGTCTTCCACGGTCAGGCTGGCATTCAGCAGCAGCACGCCTTGCTGCGTCCATGCCAGCAGGCTCCCGCTGCGCGGCGGATGGAGGCCCAGGTCGCGCTGCAGCTCGACGAAGATGTTGCGCAGGCTGGGTGGCACCTTCACGCCGCTTGGCACGCTGAACGCCAGCCCTTCGGCCTGACCCGGACCGTGGTACGGATCCTGACCCAGGATGACGACCCTCACCGCATCAAGCGGCGTCAGTTCCAGCGCGCGCAAGGGGCGGGCCGGGTAGATGACCGCGCCGGCCTGCTGGCGGCTCTGTACATGCGCCAGCAGGCGCTGGCCTTCCGGGCTGGTACGCCACGTTTGCAGGCCATCCAGCCAGCCACTTGCCAGGGTACCGGCCGCTTCATCAAGCACCACAGCCAATGGCCATGTCAGTGCGTTGGGCGCTGGCGCCGCATCGCCGAACAGATCAGCCATCGCGTGTGGTGCTCAGCCGAACAGGCCAGCCAGAGCCACGCCGGGTTCCGGTGCGCGCATGAACGCTTCGCCGACGAGGAAGGCGTGCACATCCGCCGCACGCATGCGCTGAACGTCTTCCGCACCGAGGATGCCCGATTCGGTGACCAGCAGCTTGTTGGCCGGCACCCGGTTCAGCAGGCCAAGGGTCGTGTCCAGGGTGACGTCGAAGGTGCGCAGGTTGCGGTTGTTGATACCCAGCAGCGGCGTTTTCAGGCGCAGCGCGCGATCCAGCTCTTCGCCGTCATGCACCTCGACCAGCACGTCCATGCCCATCTCCATCGCGGTGGCTTCCAGGTGCGCCATCTGCGCGTCGTCCAGGCAGGCGGCGATCAGCAGGATGCAGTCTGCACCCATGGCGCGGGCATCCACCACCTGGTACTCGTCAACCATGAAGTCCTTGCGCAGCACCGGCAGCGTGGAGGCGGCGCGGGCCTGCTGCAGATAGGCGGTGGCGCCCTGAAAGAACTGCTCGTCCGTCAGCACGCTCAGGCAGGCGGCGCCGTGGGCGGCATAGCTGCGCGCGATGTCGGCCGGCACGAACGGGTCACGCATCACGCCCTTGCTCGGGCTGGCCTTCTTGATTTCGGCGATGACCGCCGCCCGGCCTGCCGCCACCTTGGCGCGCAAGGCGGCCTCGAAGCCGCGCGTGGGCGTTTGCGCCTGAGCCTGCGCCAGCAGTGCTGGCAACGGCCGGCTCACGCGGTCGGCCGCCACTTCCTGGTGCTTGACGGCGACGATGCGCTGGAGGATGTCGGGGGTCGTGCTCATGGGTTCAGGCAGCTGGATTGAATTGCTGGGTCGCAGCCACGAACTGGCTGAGCTTGGCCGCCGCAGCGCCCGAGGCCACGGCCTCACGCGCCTGGCGCACGCCCTCGATCACCGTGGCGGCATTGCCGGCGCAATAAAGCGCAGCACCCGCATTCAGCAGCACGATGTCGCGCACCGGGCCGTCTTCATTGGCCAGCACCCGCTGGATGCACTGCACCGATTCCTGCTGGTTCGCCACGCGCAGCACGCGGGCGTCGTACACAGGCAGGCCGAAGTCGCTTGGGTGGACCATGTATTCCTGCACCTGGCCGTCCTTCAGCTCACCGACCAAGGTTTCGCCAGACAGCGAAATCTCGTCCATGCCGTTCATGCCGTGCACCACCATGACGTGCTCCGAACCCAGGCGCTGCAGCACCCGGACCTGGATGCCCACGAGGTCGGGGTGGAACACGCCCATCAACTGGTTCGGTGCGCCGGCCGGGTTGGTCAGCGGGCCGAGGATGTTGAAGATCGTGCGCACGCCCAGCTCCTTGCGCACCGGGGCCGCATGCTTCATCGAGGCGTGGTGGTTCGGGGCGAACATGAAGGCGATGCCGGTCTGCTCCAGGCACGTGGCCACCTGTTCGGGCGTGAGCATGATGTAGGCGCCCAGGGCTTCCATCACGTCAGCGCTGCCGCTGGTCGAAGACACGCTGCGCCCGCCGTGCTTGGCCACACGCGCACCCGCCGCAGCGGCCACGAAGGTCGAGGCGGTGGAGATGTTGAAGGTGTGCGAGCTGTCGCCGCCGGTGCCGACGATGTCGACCAGGCCGCGGCGATCGGCCACCGGAACCGGCGTCGCGAACTCGCGCATTACCTGGGCTGCGGCGGCAATCTCGCCGATCGATTCCTTCTTCACCCGCAGGCCGATGGACAGCGCGGCGATCATCACCGGCGACATCTCGCCGCTCATGATGCGGCGCATCAGGGCCAGCATCTCGTCGTGGAAGATTTCGCGGTGGTCGATGACGCGGGTCAGGGCGTCGGAATTGCTGATGGTCATTCCCAGGTCTCCAGGGCAATCAATAGGGGGCGCGCGACACGGCCGAGGCGGTGAGAGCGGCAGATGCAGGCGCAGCGAAGAACTCGCGCACAGCCGCCACGGTGCGGTCGATGCCCGCGGCGTCCACATCCAGGTGGGTGACGAAGCGCAGGCCGATCAGGCCGGTGGCGAGGATGCCCTGCCCGGCCAGATGCGCCAGCAGATCAGCGCCACGGCCGTCGGCCACGTCAACGAACACGATGTTGGTCTGGGCCGAGCGCACGCTGATGCCGGGCACGCCCTGCAGGCCGCTGGCCAGGCGCTGGGCCAGCGCGTGGTCATCGGCCAGGCGGTTCACGTGGTGGTCGAGCGCATGCAAGCCGGCCGCAGCCAGCACGCCCACCTGCCGCATGCCGCCGCCCACCATCTTGCGCACCCGGTGTGCCTGCTTGATCAGCGCGGCCGAGCCGCACAGCACCGAGCCCACGGGTGCGCCCAGGCCTTTGCTCAGGCAGACGGACACGCTGTCAAACGGCCGGACGATCTCGCGGGCAGCCGCCCACACATCGCCGCCGGAGCCAGCCAGGTGCGCCGCAGCGTTGAAGACCCGGGCGCCGTCCAGATGCGCGGCCAGGCCGTGCTGGCGCGCCAGGTCAGTGGCGGCCTGCAGCCAGGCCTGCGGCATCGGGTGGCCGTTCCAGGTGTTCTCCAGGCACAGCAGGCGGGTACGCGCGAAATGCGGATCGTCGGGCTTGATGGCAGCGGCGATGTCGGCCAGCGCCATGGTGCCGTCAGCGGCCTGGGCCAGCGGCTGCGGCTGGATGCTGCCGAGCACCGCCGCACCACCGCCTTCATAGCGGTAGGTGTGGGCCAGCTGGCCAACGATGTATTCATCGCCGCGCTGGCAGTGGGCCAGCAAGGCGCACA
Source organism: Ideonella margarita (assembly GCF_038066635.1). Lineage (NCBI taxonomy): Bacteria > Pseudomonadati > Pseudomonadota > Betaproteobacteria > Burkholderiales > Sphaerotilaceae > Ideonella > Ideonella margarita. Next base: position 4,367 of record NZ_JBBUTI010000008.1, read on the forward strand.
GGTTGCTCTGCGTGCCGGTCGGCATGAAGAGTGCCGCCTCGAAGCCCAGCGCGTCAGCCAAGCGCGTCTGCAGCGCCTTCACCGTGGGGTCATCGCCAAACACGTCGTCGCCCACCTCGGCGCGCAGCATGACTTCGCGCATGGCCGCGGTGGGGCGGGTGACGGTATCGCTGCGCAGGTCGATGGTCATGCGGCAACCCCCACGCGGCTCATCGCCAGGAAGTTGCGCAGCAGCGCATGGCCGTGCTCACTCAGGATCGACTCCGGGTGGTACTGCACCCCCTCCAGCGGCGTGGCGGTGCCGGCCAGTTCGCGGTGGCGCACGCCCATGATTTCACCGTCTTCCGAGCGCGAGGTGACCTGCAGCACGTCGGGCATGGTGGCCTCCTCGATCACCAGCGAGTGGTAGCGGATCACCGTGAAGCGTTCCGGCAGGCCGGCGTACACGCCCTGCCCGTCGGCCTGGATCTCGCTGGTCTTGCCGTGCATCTGGGTGCGCGCCCGGACGATCTTGCCGCCCAGGGCCGCGCCGATGCTCTGGTGGCCCAGGCACACGCCGAGGATGGGCAGCTTGCCGGTGAAGGCCTGGATGGCCGGCACGCAGATGCCGGCTTCGGCGGGCGAACACGGCCCCGGTGAGAGCACCAGCTGGTCGGGCTGCAGCGCGGCAATGCCCTCCAGCGTGATTTCGTCGTTGCGGAACACCCGCACCTCTTCACCCAGCTCAGAGAAGTACTGGACCAGGTTGAAAGTGAAGGAATCGTAGTTGTCGATCATCAACAGCATGGAACACCTCGTTCTAGCGCAGGGGGCCGCCGGGGGCTGCCTGAAGACAGCATGGCACCGCGGCCCGTTGGATATTTCCGGTGCGTGGCTCGCACCCGTGACACCGCTGCCGGCACCCTGGCGCCCCGGTCGGGCGGTGGGTGGGCGACGGTCTGGTTCAACCCGTGATCGACGGTCGCCATCGCCCGGACAGCGTCGGGCAGGCCGGCCAGCCGGCTGACGCACGCCAATGCGACCGGCGCGGGGCGCAGGCGGTGGCAACGGTGCGGAGCGGGATGCGGGTGGACATGTCAGGTCGGCGTTGGAGGCCCGGATGCTGGGCCAGCGCCTGATTATCCACGTGCGCGGCCTCAGTCGTACCAACAGGGGCGAGCACCGGGGAGCCTTCAGTCGCGGCAAGGGCCGGCCGATATCGATGACAGCGGCGTCCACCCGGGCGCGGCATCGACCTCGTCAAGGACATTGCCATGACCTCCCCTACCCGCACCGGCCCTGCCATGCGCCGGGCCAGCGCCCTGCCCGCGCTCGCATCCACCCCGCCCCCCTCTTCCGCACGCCTGCTCTGGTCCCTGCCCCTGCTGGGCGCGGCGGCCGCCCTGCTGGCCAGCCCACCGGCCCGTGGCGCGGAACGCCTCAATGACACCGAGTTGGCGCAGGTCAGCGGCGCGGGCCTCGACCCCGCCGCACTCATCGCGCTGGCCCAGGGCCAGGCGCTGCACACCCTTGAGAGCCTTCCAGCGCGAAGCAACACGGCCGACCTGCTGAATGACCCCGCCCGCGCTGCCCAGGAGGCCGCAAGGCTGGAACGCCAGGCGCTGGCCCTGCACGGATTTGCCGCCACCCAGGGCGTGCAGGCCAGCGTGACGGCCACGGTGACGCTCGCCGCCACCCTGGCGTTCGTGCCTGCGCTGCCGCTGGCCATGCCGGTGCTCGGCCTGCCCTTGTTCGGCCTGCCCATGCCGCCATCCGCCGGCAAGAAGAGCTGAACGCTGCCGCTGGATGACGGTGGCCTGAGGCCTCAGGGCACCATCGACGCAGCGCGCAGCTTCACGGCGATCGCCTGCTTCATGGTGTCGAGCTTGGGCTGGATGGTGGCGCCCGCGTCTTCGGCGGTCTTTTCACCCAGCGCCCGCTCCAGCTTCGGCACCCATTGCTCGAACTTCTGCTTGACCGGGGATTCCAGCATCGCCAGCAGCTGGCGCAGCTCGTCCTCAGAGAAGTTCTCGGCCAGCATCGGCACCACCGTGCGCGGCATCTGCCGGCGCACCGCCGCCTGCGCCAGCGGCGTGGCCTCGTCCACATAGCGCTGGGCATCCACGGCGATGTCCTTGACGGTGACGTCGCGCTTCTCGGCCGACACCCGCCCCTGCAGCGCGATGCGCGCCTGCTGCACGGCATCGGCCGCCGGGCGCTGCACCATCACCATGGCCACCGCTTCGGGGTGCCACAGCGCCAGGATGCGGTCGATCAGTACCTGCTTGGCGGGCGGCACCGCCGCAACGGCGGCCTGGGCCGGCGCTGCAGGTGCGGTCTGCGCCTGCAGCAAGGTGCTCGTCATCAGGCAGGCCACCGCCAAGATCGTGCGGCCACGGGTTGGGGCCAGGCGGGAAAAGAGAAAAGACAAGGGCACGGCGAGGTCCTTCAGGAAGGCTCTAAAAAGGCTTGGTGATCGTCACCCCGGCGTAGCGGATGCGGATGCCGCCGCTGACGTCCAGCCCGGCGTACGGGTTGTAGATGACGTTGAAGAAGTTGGTGCAGTTGAGGTTGCAGCTGGTGTTGGCGGGCACGTCGTAGTGGCCGTTGGTGACGCTGGCCCCGAAGTCGATGCGCGTGCCGCTGTCGGCGGTGTAGCTGGCGCCCACGCTGCGGATGGTCAGGTCGGGCATCGGCGCGATCAGGTCGATCTTGTCGGTGGGCACCGAGCTCTTGCGCGGCTCATAACCCATGCGCAGCTTGAGCTTGGGCGTGACTGCCACCTGCAGGCCCAGCCCGTAATGCCAGCGGCTCTTGTAGCCGCGCGGAATCACCAGCTTGCTCGGGTCGGCCTGGCCAAACAGCCGCGCCATTTCCAGCAGCTTGACGTTCTGGTCGAACTGGAAGGTCAGCTGGTTCCACTGGCCCCAGTCGGTCCACATCGCGTCCACGTTCAACTGCACGCGCGGATGCGGCTTGATTTTGGCGCCCAACTGCACGTGCGCCGGGAACGGCAGCACCATGGTCATGTTGCCACCCTGGTCCTCCGGAATCTCGGTCGGGAAGCCGAAGGTGGCCCCGGCCACCGGGCCCAGCAGCGAGGCGTACATGCCCTCGACGAACTTGCGGAACATCGGGTCGGCATGGAAGTGGTAACGCCCGGTCAGCACCGTCTTCGAGCCGCCCTGGTACACGGCACCCAGGCCCAGCCAGTCGGCGGGCTCCCAGAGCACGCCGATATTCAGCGTCGGGTCGGCCGGCGCGGTGGCCTCGAAGCTCATGTTGCCGGCGCGCTTGAAGGGGTTCAGGCGCCCGTCCTTGCCACCCCCGCACAGGCCGAGGAAAAACGTGTCCACCGGGTTGCCGTTGTCGCCGCACCAGGCGTTCTGCAACTCGCCCATGATGCCGATGAGCTGGTTGGGAAAGCGCATGTCGGTGTCCAGCGCAAAGCCCTGGTGCGCGATCGGCACGCCCACGCCGATGCTCAGCGTGTCGGAGAACTTGTACGCCACCGACGGCGAGGCATACACCAGCCGCTGGATCACCACCTTGCGGCCCTGGAAACGGGCCGGGTCTTCCGGATCACGCGTGCGGTCGATGCCCACCGCCTGCGGCACGTAGGTAGATGTGGCGAAGGTCCACGGTGAGCCGGGTTCGTTGAACGAAAAGCCCAGGCCCGCCGCCACCGCCACCGGCAGCCGCGCCTTGGGCGAGCCGACGATGGGCAGGAAGATCGACTGGGCATTGCCGCTCGACGTCAGCCCGTTCACCGGGTCTTCCTTGAAGCCCCCGATGTCGAAGCCGTCGGGCTGGTGGAAGGTGCTGAACACCCGCAGCTTGGCGCCGAAGAAGGTGTCTGATTTCACCTTGCCGCTCAGGCGCGTCAAGCCGGCCGGGTTGAAGTGCACGGCGTCGTGGCCCGACGGATCAGCCGTCACCGCATTGCCCAGCGACATGGCCACCGGGCTGGTGGCCAGGTTGTCGGTCAGGGCGGCGCGTGCCGGTACAACGCCGGTCAACGCAAGCACACACAACAGCGCGCCCGGGGGACGCATGGGTCGCAACATCACAGCCTCGTCAGAACGCCAGCGGCATGTTCATCGACAGGGTGAAGTCCGGCGAGTCGGACGTCAGGCCCAGGCCGGCCGTCAGGTTCACCGTGGTCTTGGGCGACACACGCACGCCCAGGCCCATGTTCAGGCTCGCCGAGGTCTGGGTGGCGGTGCGTGAGGACGTGCCGTCCTTGAAGCGCAGCGTGGTGCGGCTGGAAATGGTTTCCTGCAGCGAGATGGTGGTCGACACGCTGTACGACAGTGCATACGCAAAGCCCAGGCCAAAGCCGATGCTCGGGCCCGGACGGACCTCGCTCAGCGTGACGCCGTCGCGCTCCTGGCTCAGGTGCTTGGCCGGCAGCGCCAGCGTGGTGTTGACCGAGCCGAATAGCGCGACCGGGTCCAGCACCTTCGAGGCGTTCAGGCCCAGCGTCAGGCTGGTGAAGCCGGAGCCGGTGGCCAGGTTCTGGCTGGCGATGGTGTTGAACGGGCTGCGGCCAGTGGGCAGGCGCAGCGTGGCGGTGGTGGTGATGGCGGCCCCATCGCGTGAGAGCTCGAAGGGCTGGTAACGCGCACCCACGGCCAGGTCACCCAGGCCGTGCGACAGGCCGCCGAAGGTGTCAGATTGCGAGTAGCGGCTGATCAGCGGCAGGCTGCCCGTCACCGTCAGGTTGTCGCGCAGGCCGTAGTCGGCCGAGATGGTGTTGGTGAGCGTGTGCGAGCGCGTGTTCTGGATGTTGAACAGCGTCAGCGTGCTGTCGGTGAACTTCACGTTCAGCGTCTCGGTGCCGACGTAGGCATAACCGAGGTCGTAGTTCAGCGACAGCTTGCCGGTCTTCAGCAGCGAGTACTGCTTCTCGGCCTGGCTCAGCGTTTCTTTCAGCAGGCTGGCCTGGCTGACGTCGCCATCGCGGGCCTTCAGGGCTTCGCGGGCCGCGTCGGGTGCCGGGGTTGATTGCGCATGCGCGGCGCCGGCGGCAGCCAGCAGGGCGGCCAAGGTGATGCGGCCGAGGGACAGAACAACGGTGTTGCGGGCGGGGTGGCGGGCGGGGTGGCGGGTGGTGGTCATGGTCATGGACGTCGGAAGAAGAGGTTGCCGAGGCCCGTCTGGACAGCGCGTTCCAGGGCCTCGTTGCGTTCGGGCGGGCGCAGCCGGGCAGGCTCGCGCACCAGGTCAGGGTCGATCACGCCCAGCTCGCGGTCGGAGAGCGCCAGCTGACTCGCCACCGGCGGGCGGTCTTTGGCGGGATAGATGAGGAACAGCGTGTTGCGATCCCAGAGGGCTTCGAACTCGCTGACGGAAAACACGATGTGGCCGGCGGACGGATCGGCCAGGAAGACCTTCTCGTCACGGATGCCCCGAAACACCACGAAATGCTTGAAGCCGGCGAAGTCGATCGGCACGATGGCCGGCTGGTCAAGCTTGCGCAGGTCACTGATCTCGGCCTTGAAGCCCGCGCTGTTGCTGCCCAGCGAGGCGGCGTAACGCTTCATGTCGAGCAGCGAGAAGCCGCGGCGCTCGACGATCTTGTCGCGCTCACCAAAGGCCAGCATGCCCTCCATCGCCTGCTGCTCGGTCACGTCATAACCGAGGTGATAGCGCAGCACCGTGGTCAGCGCCGCCGAGCCGCAGCTGTAGTCATAGGCCTGGCGGACGATGTGCTGGTACTTGAACTCCGACAGCGGCTTGATGCGCACAGGCTCACCGGCCGAGCCACCCGCCACCACCTGCATCGGCAGCATCAGCTGCTCGGGCGGCTGCTCGACCGGCTCGTTCTGGGAGACCACGGCGGAGCCGGCGATCAAGGTGGCCAGGGGGCCGAGAAACAACATCCACATGATCGGGTGACCGGCCTGCGCTCAACGCGCCCAGAGATAGACATGGCCCTGCATCTGCAGCGTGCCGTTCAACAACAGGCCGCCGTAATGGGCAGCCACCGGGGCGTTCGGGTCGGCCTGCGCAGCCAATGCCCGAAAACCGAATTGATCGAAGGACACCCACTGCGGCAGACCGATGTCGAGGTAATCGCTGCCGTTGGCGCGGGTGCGCACATTCAACGTCAGCGTGTGCCAGTCCATCACGCCACCCAGGCCGTGCAGCACCAGCCAGGTGGTCACGCCGTCGTTCTGGAAACCCGCCTGCAGGTTCGGGCGCAGCGGCTGGCCGTCCAGCAGGCCGCCGTTGAGCACCAGGTGGCCACTGAGCGAGATGCCGGCGCCGCTCACGCCAGCCAGCGCGTCGTCGTCCAGCGCCTGCGTGGCGGCACGCGCCGGGCCTGCGGCGAGCAGTGCCAGCAAGCCCAGCGCCGCCAACCCGAGTCCCAGGGCATGGCGCTCCATCCAGGCACCGAAGAACAACGCAGATACGCCGACCACGATCGCCTCAGTTCGACGGGCGCAGCCGCACGTCGAGAAACTGGATCTGCATCGAGCCGATGCGGGCACCGCCCAGGTCCACCGCCGAAGCATCCACCCCGAAGCGCACGTTGTCGATCGACAAGCCGGCCAGGGGCGCCGTGGCACCCGCGTTGGGCCAATCCACCAGCAACTGCAGCGCCGGGCCCTTGGCATCGGTGATGGCATGCAGCAGGCCGGGTTGCTGGCGCACATCAGCCAGCGCCCAGGGTTGGCCGGACCAGCTGCCGTCTTCGCGCACCCCGGCCAGCTTCAGGCCGCTGATGCGCATCTCACCCGCAGCACTGTTGCGGCCCTGGGGGCGCAGCGCCAGCGCGCCGAGTTGCAGGTTCAACCCCAGGCCAAAGGCCACGCCCTCGGTGTTGGCCTGCGCCGGCGTGCTGATCTGCAGGCCGCCGCCGTAAAACGCCAGGTCCTGCAGCACCAGCGCCCCGCCCTGGATGGTCTGCCCATCGGCGGTGGTGAAGACATCGGCGGCGAACTGCCAGCGCGCCAGGCCCGCGGCGTTGAGGGGAAAGGCGATGTCGATCAGGTCAGCCCCGCCAGCGCGCTGGCGCACCTGCAGGCTGTACGGGTCAGTGAAGAGTTGGTCGATGTCGTCGCTGCGCGAGATCGCGAAGTTCGACAGCTGCAGGCTGTGGCCGTTCGGCGCGGTGTAGGTCAGTGACGCGGTGCCGGACAGCGCAAAACCGTGCAGGTTGAAGTTCACGCCGTCGCGGCCCGTCACACCCGACAACGAGCGGTCGTCGAGGCTGTCCATGGCGCGGGCCGAAGGCGCGGCAACAAACAAGGCGACAAGCAGGGCGAACACGGCAGTCAGCACAGCCACCGCCCTTTCACCATGAAGCTGCCGCCGCGCCATGCTCACGGCCCCTTGCCGGTGTTGGCCGGCACGGCGCCGGTGGTGTTGGCGGCCGTCAGGCGGTCGCGCCAGTTCAGCCAGAAGCCGGCCTGTGCGGCGTCCGTGGTGCCGGTGCTGCCAGGCAACGTGGGGAACACCACCGCCTGCTTCAGCACCGACAGGAACAAGTCGCGGCTCGGGCCGTCGAGGTTGCCCGCCGTCACGGCGCCGACCTGCGACAACAGCAGCGTGCAGGCCGACGCGGTGGCACAGCTGCCGTCCCAGCGCTTGCCGCCCAGGGTGTCGTTGCGTGAATCGATGGTGCCGGCACTGCCTGCGTTGATCAGCAGGCTGCCGCTGACGCTGTTGAGCTGCATGCCGATGTCGCCACTGATGCCGCCAAACCCGAGGCGCATGCCCAGCACCTCGCGAGTCGCGCCGGTGCCTGACCACACGAACTCGAGGTAGGGGTTGGTGATGGCCACGGTGCGCTTGGCGTCGCCCGCGTCGCTGCGGCCGAAGCGCAGCGTGCCGATGTCGATGTCGAAGCCGGTGCCGTTGCGCGGCGCGTAGGTGGTTTCGCCCAGCTTGATGCTGGTGAAGTTGGCCGACAACAGGATGTCTGCGTCGAGCGAGATGCGGGTGAAGTCGAGCCCGTTGAGGGATGTGTTGGTGAGGTTCAGCAGCGCCTGGCCCCACACCCCGGCGAGCGCGGCATCGTCCAGCGTGCGGCCCTGTGCGTGCGCGCTTGCGCAGCCTGCCGCGCACAGCAGAGCGGCGGTGTTCATCACGAGGGCGGTGGCAGCAGAAGAGCGCATCGCAGTGGGTGTTTTGGGCGGCAGCAGCAGCGGCTGCACAGGTGTCTCGAAATGGGCCGCCCTGAGGCGGCGAAGGCCCCGCCATGCTTGTGGCACGACGGAGCCCGGGAGAGGCACCCGAAGGCAGCCCGCAAGGGCCGCCGGGTGCATCAACTCATGGTGAACTGATCAGCGTGAGCCGATCAGTGAGCCCACATCCAGAACTTCGAGCCTTGCAGGTCGATGTTGTTGATGGCGACCGAGCCGAACGACGCGGTGCTGTTGCCCATCTTGATCGAGCCGACCGAGACCGACGGCGACAGCTTGCTGTCCAGCTTGGCGTTCGGGAAGGCGAACTGCACCACGTCAGACGAAGCGTCGTACACGGCAGCGCCGGTGGCTGCACCGAAGACGTCGAACGTGGCGGAGGTCAGCTTGCCCAGTTCGGTGGCGATGGCACCGCCAGCAGCCGTCGGCGGGACAGGCAGGCCAGCAGCCAGCGCCTTGCCAACGTTGGCGTCAGCCTGGGTGTAGCCCAGACGTGCGCCGATCGAATCAGCGACGTTGCTGACGAAGGCGCTCTTGCCCAGGATGTCCACGGTCATCTGGAACATGCCGGTGATCTTGATGTCGTTGAACGACACGGAGCCGCCCGATGCGTCGGTGTCGGTGTACTTGAACGAGCCGATGTTGATGTTCAGGTCACCAGCGATCGACACGCCGTCCTGGCCGCTGACGGTCGACAGGGTGCTGTCGTCGATGGCGGTCATGGCGGAGGCCGAGACAGACAGGGCGCCCAGGATGGCGGCAACGGCGGTCAGCTTTGCGAATTTCATATGTCTCTCCAAATGGGTTGTTACTTTGGTTGGTCAGATTGCGACGGCTGGCTGGCTCGCTGTCCACCCCGATCCATGTCCGTTGAGCCAGGCCGTCATCGCGGTGCTGATGGTCAACAAACGAACGTTCGTTCGCACTGACCGTTCAAGCCAAGCTCATGGCCTGAGCGACCATGCGGGAAGGCACCGAGAGGGTTACCCCCTCCTCTGTTTGACGGAGATTCCGGGCGGCGGCGCAGCCCGGAATGGCCTCAGCCTTCGAGGCGCAGTTCGCCCGGCGAGCGACCAAACCAGCGCTTGCAGGCGCGGTAGAAATTGCTGGGATCGGAGAAGCCCAGGGCAAAGCTCATCTCGGTCGGGCTGGAGGCGCCCGAGCTCAGATAACGCTGGGCCAGCTCACGCCGCGTGTCGTCGACCACGTCGTTGAAGGTGGTGCCCAGCTCGTGCAGGCGGCGCTGCAAGGTGCGCTCGCTCATGTGCAAGGCGGCGGCCACATGTTCACGCCGCGGATCGCCGCGCGACAGCTCGCGCGAGACCACCTGCCGCACCTGCGCCACCAGATTGCCGCCTTGCTTGGCCAGCCAGCGCTGCGCCAGTTGTTCGCTCAGATCGGCGATGGACGGGTCGGCGGTGGGCATCGGCAGCGACAGGATGTCGAGCGAATATTCCAGCGCGAATTCCGGCGCACCAAAGGCCACGGGCGCCTTGAAATACCCACGCCACGGCGCATCGCACTCGGGTGCAGCCATCGGGTGACACACCCGCAGCGGCATCAAATCCTGGCCGCTGATCCACTGCACGCCGTGCAGGATGGTGGCACCCATGAAGTCGTAACGGTGGTGCACGGCCGGCCGCTGGCCCGGGGCCAGGCGCAAGGTCACGCGGCACACGCGGTCGGTGATGTCGAGCGCCACCGAGGTGGTAGGCGAGATGACACCGGTGAAGCGCGAGAGCTGTGAAAGCGCGGTCTTGATGTCTGGGGCAGCCAGCACCAGGTGCGCCATGCTGCCCAGGCCCAGCATGGGCTGGCGCGGCGTCATTTTCAAGCCGATGGCGGGGTCGTTGCATTGGGCCGAAGCGGCTTCCCAGGCCCGGTCGAACAGCTCGGCCAGCTCGCGGCTGGGCAGCACGTCATCCAGCGTCTTGAGGCGGCCGGTGGCCATCAGGATGTCGTCGAGCGCGATGTCCAGACGCAGGAAACCATCGCGCATCGCACGATAGGCACTCAATTGACGCAACGGGATGGTGTTCATGCCTCCTCCGGATGGGGAGAGGGGCGCACTGCTGCACTGCCACTCAACAAAAAAATAGCACGGCCGTACTATTTTTGGTTTGCAAGCATAGCTTTACAGGCAGCAACAAACACTCCGAGACAACCCGAGGGCACCCTCAGTGGCACGAACACCTGACGCCAGAAGGCTCTATTTCAGGGCCAACATTGAAGAGCGTGCGCTCACTTGGAGCCACACCCCCAATGACCGACCGGCGCTCAGAAGCCCTCTTCGACGAGCTCGGCGGCGCGAATGACTGCTCGTGCCTTCGCCTCGGTTTCCTGCCATTCCAGCTCGGGCACCGAATCAGCCACCACGCCGGCACCGGCCTGCACGTACAAGGTGTTGTCCTTGACGATGCCGGTACGGATGGCGATGGCCACGTCCATGTCGCCGGCAAAGCTGAGGTAGCCGCAGGCACCGCCGTAAATGCCGCGCTGGGTGATTTCCAGCTCGTCGATGATTTCCATCGCGTGGATCTTCGGCGCGCCGCTCAAGGTGCCGGCCGGGAAGCTGGCCTTCAGCACGTCCAGGCTGCTCAGGCCCGGCTTGAGCAGGCCCTCCACATTGCTGACGATGTGCATCACATGCGAGTAGCGCTCGATGCCGAAGGCCTCGGTCACCTTCACGCTGCCGGTCTGGGCGATGCGGCCCACGTCGTTGCGGGCCAGGTCGATCAGCATCACGTGCTCGGCCCGCTCCTTGGCGTCGGCCAGCAAGTCCACTTCCAGCTGCTTGTCGGCCTCGGGCGTGGCGCCACGAGGACGGGTACCGGCGATCGGACGGATGGTCACCACCTCGCCCTCGGGCCGGCTCTCCTGGCGCACCAGGATTTCCGGTGACGCGCCGACGATCTGGAAGTCGCCCATGTCGTAGTAGTACATGTACGGGCTCGGGTTGAGCGAGCGCAGCGCGCGGTACAAACTCAGCGGGCTTTCGGTGAAGCGCTTCTTCAGGCGCTGCCCGATGACGATCTGCATGCAGTCGCCGGCGGCGATGTATTCCTTGGCTCGCAGCACGGCACGCTCGAAGTCAGCCTTGTCGAACTCACGCTCGACCGGGTAGCCGGCCGCGCGGCGCACCACGGGCGCCGTGACGCTGTAGCGCAGCTTGTCGGTCAACTCACCCAGGCGCTTCTTGCCGTTGAAGTAGGCCTCGGGCCGCTTCGGGTCAGCCCAGACGATCAGGTAGAGGCGCCCCGACAGGTTGTCGATGACCGCCAGCTCTTCCGTCTGCAGCAGCAGGATGTCGGGCGTACCGATGCCGCCGGGCTTTTTCACACCGGCCAGCTTGGGCTCGATGTAGCGAACGGTCTCGTAGCCGAAGTAGCCCGCCAGGCCGCCGCAGAAGCGCGGCAGCCCCGGACGCAGGGCCGGCTTGAAACGCTTCTGGTACTCGGCCACCACATCCAGCGGGTTGCCCTGGTGGGTTTCCACCACCACGCCATCGGTCACCACTTCGGTCACGCCGTCGGTGGCGCGCAGCAGGGTGCGGGCGGGCAGGCCGATGAACGAGTAGCGGCCGAAGCGCTCGCCACCCACCACCGACTCCAGCAGGAAGCTGTTCTTGCCGCCGCCGGCCAGCTTCAGGTAAAGCGACAGCGGGGTTTCCAGATCGGCAAAGGCCTCGGCGATCAGGGGAATGCGGTTGTAGCCCTCGGCAGCGAGGCTCTTGAATTCAAGTTCGGTGATCACGGATCAGTTCCTTCAGGGTCCCGGCGCGGCATGGGCCTTGCTAGCCCGAACGGGCCCGCGCAACGGGTTGGGAAAGGGGGGAACAACGCAGGTCAGTGGCGCTGTTCCGAGGCACTGGCACCGATCAGGTGACAGGCTGGCGACAAATGGTTCAGCAGAGCCAGTGGCGCCAGGGCCAGGCTCCCCGGTCGTGTGACGACGCCATCCATTTGCGCGGGGTGAACATGATGAACAAAGTGTAGCAGTGCCCCACAAGGGTAGAAAAAACACCATAGACATGCACCACCCCCTGCGCGACACTCCGCCGCTTCTCAGCGGGAGACACCTGCTGACACAAATAGCCACGAACTCCAACACCAAGGGATCGGCATACATGCGACGTCGGCGGGCATTGGGGGGTCTCACGACCCTCGCGGGCATGGGCGCCTGGCCGAACTGGGCCCTGGCGCAAGCCACGGCGGCAGCGGGCGCCATCGACGTGGCCGGGGTTCGCTACGAAGGCACCACGGTGGTGGGCGGCCGCACGCTGGTGCTGAACGGCGCCGGCATGCGCTACAAGGCCATCTTCAAGGTCTATACCGCGGGGCTGTACCTGCAGGCTGCGGCGACGACGCTGGCGGCCATCCAGGCGATGACCGGCCCGAAGCGCATGCACATCGTGATGCAGCGCGACATCGACGGCAACGAACTGGGCAAGCTCTTCACCAAGGGCATCGAGAAGAACGTGACGCCTGACACCTTCGCCCGCACCATTCCGGGCACGCTGAAGATGGCGGAGCTGTTTGCCCGCCGCAAGCGGCTGGCGCAAGGCGAATCCTTCAGCGTCGATTGGGTGCCCAACTCCGGCACCGTGATCCGCGTGAACGGCAAGGCTGAAACCGAGCCCGTCCCCGAACCGGAGTTCTACTCCGCCATGCTCAGCATCTGGCTGGGCAAGTCTCCTGCCGACGACGCGCTGAAGGAAGCGCTGCTCGGACAGGCCCCTGTCTCCCGCGTGTTTGGTCAATGATGCGTCGTCTCGTTGTTGTCTCTCTCGCCGCCGCGAGCCTCTCCACCCCCGTGTGGGCCCAGACGGCCGCCGCACCGCCCGCCAAGGCCGCCTCGGGCATCGCCATCAGCGACCGCATCAAGCGCGACGCCGAGCGGCCGATGTACTGGATCCGCATGCATGCCGCGGAAGCGCCGAAAGGCGCGGTTCCGGCTGCACCAACCGCTACCGACGCGCGCAAACCCGCTTTGACGATCGCGAACACGCCGGGCACGCCGGTGGCCGCCACACCTGCAGCCACCCCGGCCGCAGCAGGCAACGCAACGGGCGCGGCCAAAACCGCTGCCGTGGCGCCCAACGCCCCCGCCCCGGCCAGCACCGCCGCCCTGCCCCGCAACTTGCCACCCACCTCGGCCGGCAACCCGGGCAAGGGCTCGGCAGAAGCCACCGCCCTGCCCTCGGCTGAATCGGTGGCCATGGCCTCAACGTCGAGCCTGCCTGCGAACCTGGGGGCTGCTTCAGGCACCTTGCCCACACCGCAAGCCGCCGTGGCGGAGCCGACGCCAGCAGCGGCCCAGCCCGCGGTCGCCCTGGAGTTGTTGACCGGCGATCCCGAGTTTCCGCAGCACCTGATGCGCCGACTGCGCAAGGGCGAAGTGCAGGTGCGGGTGAACGTGCTGGCCAATGGCGAGGTGGGCAGCGCGACCGTGCTGAGCGCCAGCCATCCGAAGCTGGAGCAGGCCGCCGTCGACGCCATCAAGACCTGGCGCTTCAAGCCGCCACAGCAGCCCGCCAGCGGCGTGATCAACTTCCAGTTCGATCTGGACAGCTGAGCAAACACCGGGCCGGCGGCCGATCAGATGAGTTGATCGAGCCGGTCCACCACGCCGTCGCAGTCCACCTCGCTGGCGGGCTGGCCGTGGTTGTAGCCGTAACTCACCAGCACCACCGGGCAACCGGCGGCGCGCGCGGCCTGGGCGTCGTTGCTGGAGTCGCCCAGCATCAAGGTGTGCGCCGGCTGTGAGCCCAGCGCCTCGCAGGTGCGCAGCAGCGGCAGCGGGTCGGGCTTCTTGCGCTCGAAGGCATCGCCACCAAACACCACGTCGAAATACGCGTCGAGGCCCTTGGCTGCCAGCAGTGCGGTCGCAAAGGCGCCCGGCTTGTTGGTCAGGCAGGCCAGGCGCAGGCCGGCGTCTTTCAGCGCGCCCAGGCCCTCCACCACCCCGGGGTAGACGGCAGAGAACTGCCCATTGATGCGCAGGTAGTGGCGCTGATAGGCGGCCCAGGCTGCGTCGTACAGGGCAGCGTCACCGCCCACCTGCGCCAGCGTGGATCGGATCAGGTGCTCGGAGCCCTTGCCCACGGTGCGCTCGATGAAGGCGCGGTCCACGCCGGGCAAGCCCAGTTCGGTGAGCGTGAGGTTCAGGGCGACGTCGAAGTCGCCCAGCGTATCGACCATCGTGCCGTCAAGGTCGACGATGGCGGCGGTGAAACGGCGCTCACCCAGCTTGGCAAGCGTGATCGGGCGCGGAAGGTGTGGGGACATGTGGACAGCATCGTTCAATCGCAATGCGCCAAAGCCTATCAGGCCCCCGCCCTCGTCACAGGAACTGCGTGCCCGCCCCGCTGAAGTTGCCCAGGGTGGGCAGCACATACGAGAGCTCGGTGCTGCTCAGCCCCATCCAGCGGCCCATGGTGGCGGCGTATTCCGTCACCGAGCTGCCAGGCAGCAGGCGGCCCGAGCCCACGTCGTCGGCCGTGCCCAGCGCCGTGACCGGGAAGCGCCCGCATATCTGCCCGCCCTTGACCGCCCCACCGGCGACGAAGTGGTGCGAGCCCCATCCGTGGTCGCAGCCCTGCCCGTTCGACGACAGCGTGCGGCCGAAGTCGGAGGCGGTGAACAGCGTGACGTTGTTGGCCAGCCCCATGCCGGCCATCGCGGAGAGAAAGTAGTCGGTACTCTGCGCCACCCGGGCCATCAGGCTGGGCTGATCGCGCATCTGGTTGGCGTGGGTGTCGAAGCCGCCCATCGAGACGAAGAACACCTGCCGCTGCATGCCCAGGCTCTGGCCCGCGCGGATCATGCGGGCGACGATGCGCAGCTGGCGGGCGAGGCTGTCCTGGTTCAAGGTGACGGTGGTGCCATTGCCAAGCACGATCGGGGTGGCCGGAATGTCGGGGGCGGTGGCCGAGGCCAGCGCTGCACTCAGCACGGCTTCGGCCTGCGCGGAGCGTTGCGTCACCTGGGCGTACGCCGCCTGCCAGGGGTTGTCGCCGGCATTGGGCAAGCGGCGCTGCATCACCTGCGCCACGGTGGACGAGCCCAGCGTGCTGCCATTGGCCAGCGCGCCCATGCGCACCGGGCCGTCGAGCCCGACCTGGTACTGCACGGCGCTGGAGCCGCTGAGGAACACCGCGTTGCCGCTGGCGCTCACCGCGGTGAACACCGGGTAGCGGTTGGCCGACATGAGGATGTCGCCCATGCGGCCGCCCCAGCCGCTGGGTGCGCCTTCGGGCAGCAACGACTGCCAGGTGGACGCCTGGTCGTTGTGCGAGAACAGCTTGGCCGGCAGGCTCAGGTCGGCCTGGAAATCGGCCTTGGTGGTCGGGCGCAGCAGCGTGCCCACATTGGCCACCACGGCCATCTGGCCGGCCTCGTACCAGCGGCGCATCGGGTCAAGCGCCGTGGGCATGCCGAAGGTGCGGCCGCTGGCCTGGCCGGTCTGGCTCAGCGTGCGCAAATCCGTGGGCGCCCAGGCCAGCTCACGCCGCACGGCAGCGTATTCGGCATAACCGGTGCTGTCGGTCGGCACCACCCAGTTGTGGCTGTCATTGCCGCCGTTCATGTAGAGGCAGACCAGCGCCCGGTAGCCGTTGCCGGTGGTGGCGGCAACGGCGGTTTTCTGGGCAGCCAGTGCGGCCAGGCCAGCCAAGCCGGCCGGCAGGCTCACATCGGCAATGCCGGTGGCAGCGCCCAGGGCCGAAGCCGCGCGAAGGAATTGGCGTCGTGAGGTGGACATGGCAGCGGGCTTCAACGTTGAACAACAAAATCAGGGGACGACAGCGCCACGAAGGCGGCCACGCGAGCGCGCTGGGTGTGACTGGCGGCATCCACCCCACCCACACCCCCGACCGCGTCATAGATGTCTTGCCGCAAGGCAGCCGACATGCGGCCGGCGAACAGCAGCACGTTGAGCTGCTCGACCATCGCGTCGACCTTGCCGGCAGCGCTCAGCGCAGCAAGGGCGGCGAACGTGCTGCTCACGTCACGGGCCGACCCCGTCCAGCCCAGGCCGGAGCCGGCCATCGATTCGGCCAGGTTGACCCAGTTGGCGGTGGTCGATTCATTGACGATCTGCAGCTCGGGCACGGTGGTGCCGGTGCTGGCGAACGAGGTGCCGGGCGGCACATAACCCGGGCGGAAGTAGCCGAACACCGAGGCCGGACGCAGCGCCTGTTGCAGCACATTGCCCAGCTCATTGCCCATCAGGAAGTCACCCGTGCTGGAGCGCACATCAAACGCGCGCATCCATTGCGACACCCGCAGGATCGGCTCTTTCACCTTGCCGAAGTTGGCAGCAGGCGTTGCGGCCCGAGCTTCTGCATCCAGCAGCACGGCGCGCAGCACGGCACCCAGATCTCCCCGCACGCCCTTGCCGTTGTTGTTGAACACGGCGGCCACACGGCCCACGTAGGCGGGGCTGGGGTGGCTGGTGGTGAAGCGCTGGATGAGTTGGCGCGAGATGAACGGCGCCACGTTCGGGTGGTTGAACAGGCCGTCGAGCGCCAGCTTCAGGCTGGTCTGCGGCGTGGCACCGGCCGGCACCGTGACGGCCCAGGCCTTGCCGGCGAACAGGCGCTTCTCGGCGGCCGAATGCTGGCTGGGGTAGGCCTTCATGCGCTGAAGGTCCATCTTGGTGTCGCTGGCCGCGGCGTAGTTCGGGCTGCCCCAGCGGAAGTTCTGATCGGTGAGCTGACCGTCTGGGAAGGCCCAGGACCAGCCTGTGAACACCTTGGCCAGCGCCATCACGTCCGCATTGCCGTAGGTGTCGATGGGCTTGCCATCGGCGCCCAGCTTCACGCTGCCGTCCTGGTTCAGCTCGACCAGGCCGATGCTGAACAGCTGCATCACCTCCCGGGCGAAGTTTTCATCGGGCAAGCGGCCGGTGGTGGCGTCTTCCTTGCGGTTGCGCATGTGCGAGAGGTAGATGCCCATCGCCGGGCTCAGGGCCACCTCTTCCAGCACGTTGCGGTAGTTGTCGAACGCCAGGCGGTTCAGCTGGTCCATGTAGCTCGCATAGGCCCGCGAATGCGCCCACAAGTTCGAATCACCTTGCGACGAGACGAAGATGCCGTGCAGCGCAAACGCCATGCGCTTGCGCAAGGCATCGGGTGCGGTCGCCGCCAGGCTCCAGAAACGGTGGGAGGGCCAGGCGTCGGTGTAGTTGGCGCCGTTGGGCCGCCAGGCGTCGCCCTGGTCGTACTTGGCTTGCACGAAGCTCACGAAGTCCGGCGACACCGGCTTGGCGATCTGCTCGTTGAACCAGGCGGCGTAGGTCATGCCAGCCAGGCGCTGCACCTCGGCGGGTGTGGCACCGAAGGTCGCCTGCTGCAGGAAGCGCGCGGCGGCATACTGCGCCGCCGGCGTCTTCGTCGTGGTGCTTGCCGTTGGCCATTTGAACCTCAGTGCTCCGCCCCACCACATGCCGCTGGTGCCGGCGACCACATCCACGCCGTCAAACGCCGCATTGCCGCCGCCGCGGTCGTAGGTGACGGCGCTGCTGGCGGGCCAGACGGTGGTGGTGCCGTCGCTGATGGTCGAGACCGTGAGGTTGCGGTCTTCGCCGTTCACCACTGCATCGTTGGTGAACACCACGTCCACCGCAGCGCCTGCCTTCAACGTGGGTGTCGAGATCACGTAGTCCGCCAGGGTGGTGGACGACACCGTGGCCGAGCCGACCACGACGCCATTGATGCGGACCTGCATTACCGGCCCCACGCCGCCAGCCAGCGTGCCCTGGGCACGGATGGTCAACTTGGGCGTGGCATTGGCCTGGGCAAACTCCTGCACCGTGGCCATGCCGGCGGCGTCGGCCTCGGGGCTGGGCTCCACCGCGGCGGCCGTGGACGTGCCGTCGGTCGTGGTCGTGGTCGTTGTGGTTGTTGTTGTGGTGGTGGTCGTCGTCGGCGCACCACTGCCCGAAGTGCTGCTGCCGGTGTCGCTCGCCACGGTGGCCGTTGCGGCATCACTGCCGCCACCGCCACCGCCGCCGCCGCCGCCGCCGCAAGCAGACAGGCTGACTGCCGTTGCCAGCAGCGTTGCCAGCAGCGGTCTTGAGAAATTGGTGCGCGGCTGCGCGGAAGCGGTGCTCATCGTGGTCAACCCTGAGCCCAACATGGGCCTTGCAAGGGCTATCGACCAGCGCCAGCGCAGCTTGAGCAAGCCTCTCTGTAAAGGCCTGTCACAAATGAGGACCAGCCCGCCGCACAGGCGGGCCCTGCCCGATCAGCGAGCCAGCTCAGCCCGCATCGCGTCGATGACCGCCTTGTAATCCGGCTTGCCGAAGATCGCGCTGCCGGCCACGAAGGTGTCGGCGCCGGCGTCGGCGATGCGGCGGATGTTGTCGGCCTTCACGCCGCCGTCGATTTCCAGGCGGATGTCGCGGCCGGACGCATCGATCAGCTTGCGCACCTTTTCGGCCTTGCGCAGCGTGCTGTCAATGAAGCTCTGACCGCCAAAGCCCGGGTTCACGCTCATCAGCAGCACCACGTCGAGCTTGTCGATCGTCCACTCCAGCACGTCGAGCGGCATGGCCGGGTTGAACACCAGGCCGGCCTGGCAGCCCTCGGCCTTGATCAGCTGCAGGGTGCGGTCGACGTGGGCGGAGGCGTCCGGGTGGAAAGTGATGATGTCGGCGCCGGCCTTGGCAAAGGCCTGGGCCAGCGCGTCCACCGGCTGCACCATCAGGTGCACGTCGATCGGGGCCGGCGTGCCGTCGGGCTTGACCGCATGCTTCTTCAGCGCCTCGCACACCATCGGCCCGAAGGTCAGGTTGGGCACGTAATGGTTGTCCATCACGTCGAAGTGGATCCAGTCTGCGCCGGCGGCCAGCACATTGCGAACCTCCTCGCCCAGGCGTGAAAAGTCGGCGGACAGGATGCTGGGGGCGATGCGGAAGGTCATGGCGGGCTTCAAAAACAAGTTACGCAGAAGGAACAAGGGATTTTAGGAGGCTTGCTAGGATGCGGCCATGAGTGCACCCCAATTCACCTGCGAGGTCGTGACCCAATACCTGCCCGAGCAATCCTCGGCAGGCGACAACGTCTACGCCTTCGCCTACACCGTCACCGTCCGCAACACCGGCAACGCCACCGGCCAGCTGGTGGCCCGGCACTGGGTGATCACCGACAGCGCCGGCCATACCGAAGAGGTGCGCGGCCTGGCCGTGGTGGGCCACCAGCCGGTGCTCAAGCCCGGCGAGCAGTTCGAATACACCAGCTGGACGCGCCTGGCCACGCCACGCGGCACCATGCACGGCACCTTCTTCTGCATCGGCGAAGACGCCCGCTGGTTCGACACGCCCGTGCCCGCCTTCGAGCTGGCCCAGGCCCACGCGCTGCACTGATGGCTGCAGCCGACCGCTGGGACCTGACCTCGCTGCTGAACGCAGCCGACCCCGCAGCCCCTGCGGTGGAGCGCCACCTGTGGCTGATCCGCCTGCTTGAATGGCTGCGTGAGCCCGGGCCGCAGTCGCCCTTCACCGAAGGTGATCTGCCTGATGAAAGTGCCAGCACGCCGTGGCCGGTGCGGCGGCTGAAGCACCTGCTCAATGTGCTGGACCGCCACCCCGAGCACCACCAGCGCATCGGCGACTTGCTGCGCACCAGCCTGGCAGGTCTTGACGCCACCGGCCTGCTGGCCGACTTCGGCTTCGCGCCGCGCCAGGGTTTCGTGAGTGAACTGGCTGACCGCGTGCGCCTGTCGTGCCTGCCCGGCACGCCGCAAACCCGCGACCTGGGCGAGCTGTTCCGCCTGCTCTTCAACGGCGAGGACGACACCTCCTGGCTGCAGGCGATCGACGACGCCACCCTGCTGCGCTTCATGGCCCTGTGCCAGGGCGAGACCGGCGACAAAGCCTGGCGCGCCGCCGTGATCGAGTCCATCCAGCTGCTGGCCAGCCAGATGCGCGCCGCCGGCCTGGCCGGGCCGATGCGCCAGCGCATGGACCTCAGCCTGATGGCCACGCGCCCCTTCCACCAGCTGGTGCCCGCGGCCGAGGCCCTGCGCGACGAGCTGCACGAAGGCACCGATGCCCTCACGCGCCAGCAGCAGGCACACTACCTGCGCGCCGTACTGGCCACCTGCCGCGAGGCGGCTGCCAGCGTGCGCCAGCATCTGGATGAGCACGGCATTTCCGTTGACGTGGTGTTCCAGGTCGACCAGCTGCAGGCCCGCGGCGATCGCATCGAGGCCCTGCTGGACTGCCTGCTGGCGCCCGCGCCCGCCGCCGCGCCTGAATTGCGCCACCTGCTGGTGGCCTTGGTGGAAGCGGGCCAGGGCCGGCGCGGCATTCGCCGGCTGTTTGCCCAGCATTACGGCCTGCTGGCGCGCAAGGTGACCGAGCGCAGCGCCGAAACCGGCGAGCACTACATCACCCGCGACCGCGCCGAATACCGGCAGATGCTGGTACAGGCAGCTGGCGGCGGCGCCATCATCGGCCTGACCACCGTGGCCAAGTTCCTGCTGGCCCTGATCAGCCTGTCGGTGTTCTGGGCCGGCTTCTGGGCAGGCATGAACTACGCCATCAGCTTCGTCGTGGTGCAGCTGCTGCACTGGACGGTGGCCACCAAGCAGCCGGCCATGACGGCGCCGGCCATTGCCGCCAAACTCGAGAACGTGTCGGCGAGCGACGCCGCGCTGGAAGACTTCGTCGACGAGGTGGCCCACCTGTTCCGCTCACAGGTGGCCGGCATCATCGGCAACCTGGCGCTGGTGGTGCCGGTGGTGCTGCTGATTCAAGGCGCCGCCTGGGCGCTGGCTGGTGCGCCGGTGATCGGTGCGGAGCAGGCGAAGTACGTGCTGCACTCGCTGCACCTGGCTGGCCCGACCGTGTTCTTTGCTGCCTTCACCGGCATCCTGCTGTTCGGCAGCAGCCTGATCGCCGGCTGGGTGGAAAACTGGTTCGTGTTTCACCGGCTCGACAGCGCCATCGCCTGGAATCCGCGCTTCATCCAGGTGCTGGGCGCCACGCGGGCACAGGGATGGGCGCGCTGGTGGCGGCAGAACATCTCGGGGCTGGCGGCCAATGTGTCGCTGGGCTTGATGCTGGGCATCGTGCCCGCCATCGGCACCTTCTTCGGCCTGCCGCTGGAGGTGCGTCACGTCACCTTGTCGATGGGCCAGCTGGCCGCGGCGCTCGGCGCCCTGGGCACCGACCTGCTGCGCGAGCCGGATTTCTGGTGGTGCCTGGCCGCGATCCCGATGATCGGGGTACTGAACCTGGGCGTCAGCTTCACGCTGGCGTTCCGGGTGGCGCTGGCCTCACGCGGGCTCAAGCTGCGTGACCGCGGCCGGGTCTACACCGCCCTGCGGGCCCGCCTGCGCAGCCGGCCGGGCAGCTTCCTGGTGCCGCCGCCCGATCAACCGGCCCCATAAACTGGCCGGCCATCGAAAAAGGCCGGCCACCGGCCCCTTCATGGTCGGGTGTCGTCGCGCCCGCTTGTGTCATCCTCGGGTCGTTCACCGTTGCGGCGGCCCGAGAACATCGTCCACCACACGATCAGCACGAGCAGCAAGCCGGCACCCAGCGCTTCGAAAATCACCACCCACATGTCTGTTTCCATTTCGCGCCACCTGACGCTGCACGCATTCTCACGCACGGCAGGGCCCGTGCTGGGCACGCTGCTATTGGCGTCGTGCGCCCAGTTCTCCACCCAGCCGGCCGCCCCCACCGAACACCGCCCGGTGCAGGCGCCTGCAACCTCAACCACCACAGTCGCGCCCACCGCCCCGGTGCCGGTGCCACCGCCGCCTGGCACGTTCGAGAAGGCCCGCGCCCGCTGGGTGCCGTCCGAGTTCAGCGAACTGCCCGGCTGGGGCGCCGACCGCCCGTCAGAGGTGATGCCTGCCCTGCGCCAGAGCTGCATCAAGCCTGCCGAAGGCTGGGCCCGCTTCTGCGAGGACCTGCGCAACCTCAAGCCGGCCGACGACATGGTGCAGCGCTTCTGGCTGGAAAGCCGGCTGCGCGTGTTCCGCATTGAAAGCCCGGAAGGCGATACCGCCGGGCTGCTGACCGGCTACTACGAGCCGCTGTTCGAGGCTACCCGCAAGCCCGCCGCCAACCGGCGCGTGCCGCTGCACGCCCTGCCGGCCGATCTGGCCAGCCGCAAGCCCTACTGGACGCGCCAGCAACTCGACAGCCTGCCCGCCGCCCAGGCCAGCGTGAAGGGCCGCGAGCTGGCCTGGCTGGAAGACCCGCTGGATGCGCTGGTGCTGCAGATCCAGGGCTCGGGCCGCCTGCGCATCACCGAGCCTGACGGCAGCAGCCGGCTGATCCGTCTGGCCTTTGCGGGCCACAACGACCAGCCCTACAAATCGGTGGGCCGCTGGCTGATCGAACAGGGTGAACTGAAGGCCAGCGAAGCCTCGTGGCCGGGCATCAAGGACTGGGCGCGGCGCAACCCCGCGCGCATCAATGAAATGCTGTGGCAGAACCCGCGCACGGTGTTCTTCCGCGAAGAGCCGCTGCCTGACCCGTCGATCGGCCCGAAGGGCGCGCAGGGTGTGCCGCTGACGCCCGGCCGCTCCATCGCCGTGGACCCGCAGAGCGTGCCCTACGGCAGCCTGGTGTGGGTCGACAGCACCGAGCCGCTGAGCACCCGGCCGCTGCAACGCCTGGTGGTGGCGCAAGACACCGGTTCGGCCATCACCGGGGCGGTGCGGGCCGACTTCTTCTGGGGTTGGGGTGATGAGGCCGAAAGCCAGGCCGGACGCACCCGCCAGGCCTTGCGCAGCTGGGTGCTGTGGCCGCGGGAAAGCGCGCCGCGCTGAGGGCAATCGCTGGCTGCGCGCTGACCCGCCTCAGGGCGTGACCAGCCGCAGCTCGATCAGCGGCTGCTCTGAGGACGCCGGCGAATACAACGTCATCCATTCACCCGGCGGCACATACAGGCTGCCGCCGAGCACGCCGCTGGCGGCGCCCGGCACCTCGATGCGCCAGCGCACCAGCGCCGGCTGCGACAAGCCCGGCCAGGTCGGCTGCAGCTCGATCAGCGTGGTTTCCACCACGCGGCGCTCGCCACCGGCCAAGCCCGGCCCTTGCGGCGTCCAGATCACCTCATTGCTTTGCTCCACCCGCACCCGCTGCCACTGGCTGCGCACGGTGTCGCCGTTGGCGGTGCGCAGGGTCTGCACCTTCGGCCCGTGATCGGGATTGCTGTGGGTGCCATGCCAGACGCCACCGCCCACCGGCGCGTGCTGGGTCGAGATGGTGACGCTGCCCGGCGGCCCCGATGAGCGCGGCGGCGCGGGCGAGAGCCGCACCTCCAGCGTCAGGTTGATGCCCGGCGGTCTGGGTGAGGCCGCCCACGCGCTGCTGCGCGAGCCCAGCACCAGACCCACGCCAAACGGCAGGGCCAGCTGGCGGCGGGTGTGCGAGAAGGGGCGGTTCGACATCGTGTCTGCTTTATCGGTGCGGTGGCTCGCCGGCTTGAATCAGGGCGTGTCGCCGTGCTGCGGCGCCGGGCTCAGGTGGCCCAGCGGCAAGGCCCCGCCCGACTTCACCTCGCCCAGCGAGAAGCTGGTGTGCAGGTCTTTCACATTCGGCAACTTGAACAGCGTCTCCATCGTCCAGCGCGAGTACGCATCAAGGTCTGTCACCAACACTTGCAACTCGAAGGTGCCTGCGCCGCTGATGTAGTGGCACGCCGTCACCTCGGGCCACTGGCGGATGGCGTCTTCCAGTGCGCGGGTGGTGTCGGCGTTGTCGCGCTCGGTGTCCACCCGCACGAAGGCCAGCACGCCCAGGCCGATCTTGCGGCGGTCGATCTCGGCCCGGTAACCGGTGATCACGCCCAGCTCTTCCAGCCGACGGACCCGGCGCCAGGTGGGCGCTGCCGACAAGCCGATGGCAGCGGCCAGATCGGCATTCGAGATGCGGGCGTCGTTCTGCAGCACGCCGAGGATGGCGATGTCGAAACGGTCGAGGTCGGCGGTGGAGGTGGACGGGCGTTGGCTCATGGGCTGCAGGCAAACCTATCGTTTACCCGAAATTTTCTGAAAATAGAAAGAATGTCGCTTGCGGCAGCACTTTACAGAAAGATTCATTCCCAAGCACCCTGTTCAGCAGCAATCAAAAGCAAGCACCTGTCTCAGGCTTGAGCCTACACTCAGGCCAACCCCCTGCTGTGCCGGGGCCGTGCCACAGCGTGCGCCACAAGCGCCCGCCCGAGGCTGGCCCGGCATGAACTTCACGGAGACACGCCCATGAACGCCCCCCTGCCCGATGCCGTGCGCCTAGCGCTGGACACCGTCACCCTCGACGACAAATACGCCTTGCCCGAGGGCCGGGCCTTCATGAGCGGTGTGCAGGCGCTGGTGCGTTTGCCCATGCTGCAGCGCGCGCGCGACGCCGCCGGTGGCCTGAACACCGCCGGCTTCATCAGCGGCTACCGCGGCTCGCCGCTGGGTGGTTATGACCAGGCCCTGGTGGCCGCGCGCAAGCACCTGGCCAAGCAGCATGTGGTGTTCCAGCCGGGCGTGAATGAAGAACTCGGCGCCACCGCCGTGTGGGGCACGCAGCAGCTGGATCTGTACAAGGAACAGGCCAAGTACGACGGCGTGTTCGGCATCTGGTACGGCAAGGGCCCGGGCGTTGATCGCTGCCTCGACGTCTTCAAGCACGCCAACATGGCCGGCACCTCGAAGCACGGCGGCGTGATCGCCATCGCCGGCGACGACCACGTCAGCAAGAGCTCGACCGCGCCGCACCAGAGCGACCACGTCTTCAAGGCCTGCGGCTTCCCGACCTTCTTCCCGTCGAGCGTGCAGGACATCCTCGACATGGGTCTGCATGCCTTCGCCATGAGCCGTTTTTCCGGCGTGTGGACCGGCATGAAGACGATCCAGGAAGTCGTCGAGTCGTCGTCGAGCGTGGATGTGTCGCCCGACCGCGTGAAGATCATCCTGCCGGAAGACTTCCCGATGCCGGTGGGCGGCCTGCACATCCGCTGGCCCGACGCGCCGCTGGAGCAGGAAGCGCGTCTGATGGACCACAAGTGGTACGCCGCGCTGGCCTATGTGCGCGCCAACAAACTGAACTACAACGTGGTGGCCACGCCGCACGACCGCTTCGGCATCGTGGCCAGCGGCAAGGCCTACAACGACATGCGCCAGGCGCTGTCTGACCTGGGCCTGGACGACGACACCTGCCGCACGCTCGGCATCCGGGTGCACAAGGTGAACGTGGTGTGGCCGCTGGAAGCCACCATCACCCGCGACTTCGCCCAAGGCCTGCAGGAAATCCTGGTGGTGGAAGAGAAGCGCCAGGTCATCGAATACCAGCTCAAGGAAGAGCTCTACAACTGGCGCGCCGATGTGCGCCCGAACGTGATC
Organism: Ideonella margarita; assembly: GCF_038066635.1. NCBI lineage: Bacteria > Pseudomonadati > Pseudomonadota > Betaproteobacteria > Burkholderiales > Sphaerotilaceae > Ideonella > Ideonella margarita. The sequence continues at coordinate 29,853 of NZ_JBBUTI010000008.1, forward strand.
GGCAAGTTCGAGGAAGACGAGGGCGACCTCTCCGGCGGCGAATGGAGCCGCCCGAACCCGAGCGAAAACTGGCTGCTGCGCGCCAAGGCTGACCTGACCCCGGCCATCATCGCCAAGGCCATTGCCAAGCGCCTGAAGAAGCTGGGCGTGCCGGCTGACATCGCTGCCCGCATGGACGAGCGCATTGGCGTCATCACCGCGAAAGAGCAAGCCCTGGCCACGCTGGAGCTGAGCACCGGCGAGCGCACGCCCTGGTTCTGCTCGGGCTGCCCGCACAACACCAGCACCCGTGTGCCCGAAGGCTCACGCGCGGTGGCCGGCATCGGCTGCCACTACATGGTGAACTGGATGCCGGGCCGCAACACCAGCACCTTCACGCAGATGGGTGGCGAAGGCGTGCCATGGGTCGGCCAGGCGCCGTTCACCAAAGAGAACCACATCTTCACCAACCTCGGTGACGGCACCTACTTCCACTCCGGTCTGCTGGCGATCCGCCAGTCGATCGCGGCGGGCGTGAACATCACCTACAAGATCCTCTACAACGACGCGGTTGCCATGACCGGTGGCCAGCGCGTGGGCGAGCGCGCCGAAGGCCACACGGTGCTGCAGATCATGCAGAGCCTGGTGTCGGAAGGCGTGAGCAAGCTGATCATCGTCACCGACGAGCCAGCCAAGTACGACCACGTCAGCCTGAGCCCGGGCGTGACCGTGCACCACCGCGACGAGCTCGATGCGCTGCAGCGCCAGTTCCGCGAGCTGCAGGGCACCACGGCCATCATTTATGACCAGACCTGCGCGACCGAGAAGCGCCGCCGGCGCAAGCGCGGCACGATGGTTGATCCGGATCAGCGCGTGGTCATCAACGAGCTGGTGTGCGAGGGCTGCGGCGATTGCTCGACGCAGAGCAACTGCGTCTCAGTGGAGCCGCTGGAAACTGATTTCGGCCGCAAGCGCCAGATCAACCAGAACAGCTGCAACAAGGACTTCTCCTGCGTGAAGGGCTTCTGCCCAAGCTTCGTCACCGTGGAAGGTGGCACGCTGAAGAAGCCGAAGAAGGTGGCAGGCGGCACGGCAGCGATGCCAGCCGTGCCGGACCCGGTGGTGCCGTCGGCCGATGTGGCCTGGGGCATCGTCGTGGCCGGCGTGGGTGGCACGGGCGTGATCACCATCGGCCAGCTGCTGGGCATGGCTGCGCACCTGGAAGGCAAGGGCATCGTCACGCAAGACGCCGCCGGCTTGGCGCAGAAGGGTGGCGCCACCTGGAGCCATGTGCAGATCGCCGACCGCGCGGACGCCATCTTCACCACCAAGGTGGACACCGCCAAGGCCGACCTGATCATCGGCTGCGACGCCATCGTGGCGGCGAACAAGACCACGCTGAGCGCGATGCACCCGCAGCGCACCTTCGTGGCCCTGAACACGCACCGCACGCCCACAGCCAGCTTCGTCGGCAATGCCGACTGGCAGTTCCCGGGCGCGGCCTGCGAGGAAGCCGTGTCGAGCGCCGTCGGCCCGCAGCATTACGCCGCCTTCGACGCCGAACAAGTGGCCACCAAGCTGCTGGGCGACTCGATCTACACCAACCCGCTGATGCTGGGCTTTGCCTGGCAGCACGGCCGCATCCCGCTGAGCCATGCCGCGCTGATGCGCGCGATCGAGCTCAACGGCGTGCAGATCGACAACAACAAGGCCGCGTTCGAATGGGGCCGTCGCTGCGCCCATGACCTGCCCACCGTGGAAGCGCTGTTCGCCGCGCGCCAGGTCATCCAGTTCGTCAAGAAGCCCTCGCTGACCGAGCTGGTGGCCAAGCGCGTGGAGTTTCTCACCGCCTACCAGAACGCCGCTTACGCCGAGTCCTACAGCGCCTTCGTGGCACAGGTGGCCGCCGCCGAGCAGCCGCTGGGCAGCACCCGCCTGAGCGAGGCCGTGGCGCGCTACCTGTTCAAGCTGATGGCCTACAAGGACGAGTACGAAGTGGCGCGCCTGCACACCGACGCGGCTTTTGCGGCCAAGGTCAGCGGCATGTTCGAGGGCGACGTGCGCCTGGTGCACCACCTGGCCCCGCCGCTGTTCTCGAAGAAGAACGCCGACGGCCTGCCGGTGAAGACCACCTTCGGCCCCTGGGTGCGTGGCGGCTTCCGCTTGCTGGCCCGCATGAAGGCGCTGCGCGGCACGCCGCTGGACGTGTTCGGCTACACCGAAGAGCGCCGCACCGAGCGCGCGCTGGTACAGGAATACCGCGCCAGCATCGAGGAAGTGCTGCGCGGCCTGAAGGCCGACAAGATCAGCCTAGCTGTCGAGATTGCGCGCGTGCCGGAAGACATCCGCGGCTTCGGCCATGTGAAGGCGCGCCACCTCGGCCAAGTGCGCCCGACCTGGACGGCGCTGATGAACCGCTGGCGCAATACCGTGGCCTGAGGCCACAGCAAACCCGAGGCCCGAGCCGGCCTTGAGACGGGCGCCCCAGTGGCGCCCGTTTTTACTTCAGGCCGCCCGAGAGGAACTGCTGCAGGCGTTCGCTGTTCGGGCGCACCAGCACCTCGCGCGGCAGGCCCTGCTCCTCGATCAAGCCCTGGTGCACGAAGATGGCATGGCTGGCCACTTCGCGGGCGAACTCCATCTCGTGGGTCACCACCAGCATGGTGCGGCCTTCACCGGCCAGCTCGCGCATCACCTTCAGCACCTCGCCCACCAGCTCGGGGTCGAGCGCGGAGGTGGGCTCGTCAAACAGCATCACTTCGGGGTCGACCGCCAGCGCGCGGGCAATCGCCACGCGCTGCTGCTCACCGCCCGACAGCTGCGCCGGATACACATCCTGCCGGTGCGACAGGCCCACGCGCGCCAGCAGCTCGCGGCCACGCTCCAGCGCCTGCGCGCGGGGCTGGCCCAGCACATGGATCGGCGCCTCGATCACGTTTTCAAGTGCCGTGCGGTGCTGCCAGAGGTTGAAGCTCTGGAACACGAAGGCCAGGCGTGAGCGCCAGTGCTGCAGCTGTGCCGGGCTGGCCGCCGTGAGGCTGCCGTCGCGGTCAGGCTTGAGCGCCAGGGTTTCACCATTGAGCGTGAGCGTGCCGGCATGCGGCTGCTCGAGCAGGTTCAGGCAGCGCAGCAGCGTGCTCTTGCCCGAGCCGCTGGAGCCGATGATGGCCACCACGTCACCCGGTCGGGCCTGCAGTGACACGCCGCGCAGCACCTCGCGCTCACCAAAGCGCTTGTGGAGGTTTTCAACGACCAGGCCGGCGTTGTTGCCGGTGTTGTTGCTGGACTTGTCGACGGACACAGGAGCAGTCATCTCAACGCTCCTTCAAGCCGACAGCAGCGGGCCGCTGCGCAGGGCCTGCGTGCCGGCCACCTTGCCCAGCGACATGCCCGCCACCGCAAAGCGGCGGTTGTCACGCGCGAAGAACAAGCCGTCCACTGGCGCGGTCAACGTCGTCACTTCCGCGGTGAAGGGGTCAATCAGGTCGACCATCGGCGTGCCCGCCGTCACCCGCTCACCCACCTGCCGCAGAAACACCACCATGCCGCCCGTGGGCGCCACCAGCGGGATCGAGCCGGACAAGGGCGTGGGCTCGCAGCGCAGCGCGGGCAACTCTGGCGGCGCGTCGGTGTGCACCACGCCGCGCGCCTCCAGGAACCGGATGATGCCGTCGGCGTCGGCCGCGGCCAGGTCGTGGCGCACATCGCCTTCGCCGCGCAGCTCGATGGTGGCAGCCATGCAGCCCGGCGGCAGCGGCGCATCAGGGCCGAGGCGCTTCGCGATGTCGAGCCAGACCATCGAGCAGGCTTCGTCAAACGGATCACCGCCCGAGCGCTCGGCCAGCAGGGCCACCTCGGCGCCGATGCAGCGCACCAGCACCTCGGCCTGCGGCCAGGTGGCGGGCGTGGTGTAGATGTGCAGCAGGCCTTCGCCGTCGCTGTGCAGATCAAGCACCACCTCGGCGTCAATCGCCAGGGCCAGCAGGGTGCGGCGCAGGCTTTCCAGCGCGTTCTTGGCGGGCAGCGCCAGCGCGGCGTCCGCCAGTGCGCGGCGCACCAGCGCCACGTTGGTGGCAGCATCGGCGCCCACATGCGGCTGCACCGCAGCCACCACGGCGTCGGTCAGGTCGGCGTAGTTGCGGTTGAAGTTTTCGCCGCTGTGGAACTCGAAGCGGCCCTGGTAAGCCCGCAAGTGCCACTGGTGCAGGCCGATCGGATTGGCCGCCGGCACCAGCACCACCTCCCCCCGCAGGCGGCCAGCGTCTTCCAGCGCCTGCAAGCGCTGGCGCAGGTGGTGCGCCACCAGCATGCCGGGCACCTCGTCCGCATGCAGCGAGCCCTGGATGGCGATCTTCGGGCCGGTGCCCGGCGTGCCGTAGTGCAGGCTCACGAGGGCCTGGCTGGTGCCCGGCGTGGCCGGCATCAAGGGGTGGTGAACGAGTTTCATGATCGGGGCAGCAGCGGCTTCAACCAGCGGGCTTCGGCAGCGCGGAACAGCGCCACCAGCACCGCGGTGATGGCCGCGTAAAAAACGGCTGCCGTGACGAAGGCTTCGTACGGCAGGTAGTAGTTGGAATTCATCTGGCGGGCCGCGCCCGTCAGGTCGAGCAAGGTGACGACGCTGGCGAGTGCCGTGCCGTGCAGCATCAGCACCACCTCGTTGCCATAGGCCGGCAGCGCGCGCCGGAAGGCCGAGGGCAACACGATGCGGCGCAGCATCACCCAGCGGCTCATGCCCAGGGCCTTGGCGGCTTCAATCTCGCCGGCCGGCACCGCCTTCATCGCGCCATGCAGGATCTCGGTGGTGTAGGCGCAGGTGTTCAGGGCAAAGGCCGTGACCGCGCAGAACCACGGCGAGCTCAACCAGGGCCAGAAGGGGCTGGCGCGCACGGCCTCGAACTGGGCCAGGCCGTAATACAGCAGGAAGAGCTGCACCAGCATCGGCGTGCCGCGCATCACATAGGTGAACAGCCAGATCGGCCAGCTCAGCCAGGCGATGGGCAGGCTGCGCAGCATGGCCAGCGGCAGCGCCAGCGCCAAGCCGATGCCGCAGGAGAGCAGCAGCAACTGCAGCGTGACCCAGGTGCCCGACACATACAACGGCAGGCTGTCGATGATGGCTTCGAAGTTCACAGCGACACCTGCTTCACGCCAATCGCGAAGCGCTTCTGCAGCAGCTTGAATCCCAGCTCGGAAACGCTGGTGAAGGCGAGGTAAATCACGGCCGCGGCCACGTAGAACAGGAAGGGCTCACGGGTGGCGCCTGCAGCCTGGCCGGCGCGGCTCATCATGTCTGACAGGCCGATCACCGAGACGATGGCCGTGCTCTTGATCATCACCAGCCAGACGTTCGACAAGCCCGGCAGCGCGTGGCGCAGCATCTGCGGCCCGACCACCCGCACCATCACCTGGCGCGGGTTCATGCCGTAGGCCAGTGCCGCTTCGCGCTGGCCCGGCGGCACGGCCATGAAGGCGCCGCGCAGCACTTCGGTGAGGTAGGCGCCGAAGATGAAGCCGATCGTGAGCACGCCCGCCACATACGGGTTGACGTCGATGAACTCCCAGCCGAGCTTCTCGCCGATCTGGTTGATCAGCATCTGCCCGCCATAGAAGACCAGCAGCATCATCACCAGATCAGGCACCGCGCGGATCAGCGTGGTGTAGGCCCCGGCCAGCCACTGCAGCGGCCGGCTGCGCGAGAGCTTGGCCACCGCCCCCGCCAGCCCCAGCACCATGGCCACGGCCAGTGACATGAACGCCACCGACAGCGTCAGCAGCGCGCCCTCCAGCAGGCTGGCGCCATACCCGTGCAACATCGTCTGCCCTTCGCTCAAACTCAGGGCTTGCCGTAGACGTCGAAGTCGAAGTACTTGTCCTGGATCTTCTTGTAGGCGCCGTTGGCGCGCACAGCCACGATCGCGGCGTTGAACTTCTGCTGCAAGTCGTTGTCGGCCTTGCGCACCGCGATGCCCGAGCCGATGCCGAAGTAGGTGGCGTCATCCACCGGCGTGCCGAGGAAGCCGAAGCCCTTGCCCGAGCCCTTCTTCAGGAAGCCCAGGTCGGCGGCCACCGAGTCGCACAGGGTGGCGTCGATGCGGCCGGCGGCCATGTCGAGGAACACTTCGTCTTGCTTGGCGTAGCGGACGATCTCGCTGTCCTTGTAGATGGCGGTCAGGTAGCGGTCATGGGTGGTGCCGCGCTGCACGCCGATCTTCTTGCCCTTCAGGGCGGCCGGCGAGATGTCGTGCGGCGCGCTGGCCTTGCCCACGAAGCGGGCCGGCGTGTTGTAGTACTTGTTGGTGAAGTTGACGGCCTTCTTGCGCTCATCGGTGATGGCCATCGAGGCGATGATCGCGTCGAACTTGCGGGCCTGCAGCGCCGGGATCATGCCGTCCCACTCCTGCTGCACCAGCGTGCACTCCGCCTTCATCTCGGCGCACAGGGCCATCGCCATGTCGATGTCGAAACCCTTGAGCTTGCCGTCGGTGCCCACTTCAGAAAACGGCGGGTAAGCGCCTTCCACGCCGATGCGGACTTTCTTCCAGTCCGGGCTCTGTGCCGCGGCCGTGAAGCTGGCGGTGGCCAGTGCAAGCAGGGTGATCATCAAGCGACGTTGCATGGTGCGGTGGCTCCTGTGGGAAGGGCTGGGGGCTTGTTGGTAGGGGTGGGTGCGCAAGGCGGCTCAGCGGCCAGCCCAAGGCGTGAACAGGGGGCGGCTCATCCGGACCGGCGAGATGTCAAGGTACAGATTGGACACCGTGTATTCATCTGCGCCCAATTCGTCAGAGTACCAGCCCACGCTGTCCTTGCCCTTGTAGAGGCGGAAGGAAAAACCCAGGTCCGCCTGTGGATCGGAGGCCGGCGCCTTCGGGTCGAAGGCCAGGCCGCGGCTCTCCTTCTGGCTGCTGTCGATCAGGATGCCCATGGCGTTGCTGATGATGGTGTCGCCCAGCATGTCGGTGTAGTACGGGTCGTTGGTGAAGTCGGGCTTGTAGCCGGGCGCGTTCGGGTCGAGCTTGCTGCCACGCAGCTTTCGTGCCGACGGCTGGATCTTGTGCAGGCCGAGGTCGTAGCGGTCACCGCGGTCCAGGTAGCTCAAGCGGATGCCCGAGGCATTCAGGGCCCCCGTGCTGGTGTCGGTCTTCACGTCGTTCAGGTCAACCAGCAGCGCGCCCTTGGCGCCGATGATTTCCACCATGTCGCCCTGCACGATGGCGGCGGAGTTTTCATCCACGCCCAGCCCCATCTTGTAGCCCTTGGCCAGCATCAGCGGAATCATCCGCCCGAAGCGGCCGCGCTTGAGGAAGTGCTGGTCGACAAACAGGTTCGGGCCGACAAAGCCCAGGCCGCGGTCGACTTCCTTGCCGTCGCGCAGCTGGCCCTTCATCACGGCCATCACCGACAGTGCATCGCGGAACATCACCGACGACATGATGGCCGCGCCAGCCGAGGTGCCGGCCACCACACCGCCGCGGCGGTAGACGTCCCAGATGGCATCGAGCATCGGCGTCGGGCGGCCACCGGGCGCGAAGGTGTCGACGATGCGCTCTTGCGCACCACCCGAGAAGAAGATGCCGGTGGCGTTGTTCACCAGCTCCAGCAGGGCCGGGTCGCGCACGGCCTTGTCCAGATCGACCCATCGCAGCTGCGGGGCCACCGGGATGACCTCGGCCACGGCGCCGCGGCGCTCCAGCAAGTCAGCCAGCCGGCGACCGGTCTTGTCGGGGTTTTCAGACGCGGTGCCGAACACCACCCAGCGTGCGCCCTTGCCGCCCGAGAGCTCGACCAGGCGGCCCCAGACGTCGTCGTTGTCGGCCTTCAGCGCGCCGCCGATCACCACCGCGTAACCCTTGGGGGGCGGCTTCACCGCCTGCGCCACCGCCGGCGCAGCCTGGGCCACCGCCAATCCACTGCCCAGGGCCAACACGCCCACCAGGAATTGCCTGCGCAATACCGACATCATCGCCATGACCACCTCACCCTGTGAAAAGCTGCCCGTCGACGCGGGCCATGCCGATAGTCTGTCACTGATCCGCGCAGCGCCGGGCGGGTGCAGCAATCGCGCCACACCCAGCCCCCTTGAACGGTGAAACATCGTGACTGCCGCTGCGCAAACTGAAGCGGTCGCCCTACCATCGACGCATGTCCGCTTCATGGCGGAACGTTGCCAGCCCCGGCATCACAAGCAAATCGGAGGATTTCCCATGGCTCACCGTGTTCCCCGTCGCTCCCTGACTTGCCGGCTCACCGCCTGCAGCCAGGCCGCCCTGTTGGCTGTGCTGGCCGCTGGCGCCACCGCCACGCTGGCGCAAGAGGCCGCCTCGCCGCAGAAAGTGGAGATCACGGGCTCGGCCATCAAGCGGCTGGACGGTGAAACCGCGCTGCCGGTGCAAATCATCACCCGGGAAGAGATCGCCAAGACGGGCGCCACCACGGCCTCGGAAATCATGGCCAAGCTCAGCGCGAACACGAATGCGCTGACCGACGGCGGCAGCATCGGCACCGGCGGTTTTCACGACCAGACCGGCTTCAACGCAGCCAACCTGCGCGGCATCGGCGTGTCGTCGACCCTGGTGCTGCTGAACGGCCGGCGCATGGCGAACTTCGCTTCGCCCGGTGACGACGCCGGCGTGGACCTGAACAACATCCCCGCCGCTGCCATCCAGCGCGTGGAAGTGCTGCTCGACGGCGCCTCGGCCATCTACGGCGCCGACGCCATCGGCGGCGTCATCAACTTCATCACCCGCTCTGATTTCCAGGGCCTGGAGCTGAACGCGCAACTCGGTGCCACCCAGGAAGGCGGCGCCGGCAAGCGCGCCTTCTCCATCGCCGGCGGCTTCGGCGATCTGAGCAAGGACGGCTTCAACGTGATGGGCGTGTTCGAGGTTCAGCGCACCGGCAGCCTGAGCACCTCGCAGCGCAAGTTCATTTCTGATCTGAAGATTCCTGAGCGCCTGCCGCACCTGCTGTCGAGTGCCACCAGCCCCGGCAACATCCGCTTGTCCAGCAGCCAGCGCGATCTGCTGCAGAGCGAAGGCTTCTCGACCAACGGCACCGACGTGATCGTCAACCGCACGATCAACCTCAGCGCCCCGACCTGCAATGCACCGCACACGCTGTACCTGCCCAACGGCATCGGTGGCGTCGACGGTTGCACCTACGACTACATGCGTGACGTCGAGCTCTATCCGAAGTCGGAAAAGCTCAACCTGCTGACGCGCGGCGTGCTGCAACTCAGCGGCACCCAGCAGTTGTTTGCCGAAGTCGCACTGAGCCGCGCCAAGACCTACTACGTGGGCACCTCCAACCGTATCGACGCCGACCTCGACGTGTCCCTGATTCCGCGCCTGGCAGCCACTGGCCTGGGCGCGCTGGATGCTGACGACGAAGACCGGATCATCACCGTGCGCACCCGGATGCTGGACGCCGGCCGCCGCACCAGCGAGCTCACCAGCATCGGCCAGCGCTACACGCTCGGCACCTCGGGCACGGCTGGCGGCTGGGATTACGACGCTGCGCTGATCCACGCCGTCAACACCGTCAAAGACCGCGACACCCACGGCTACCTGCTCTACACGCCGATCATGGAGGGCTATGCCAGCGGCATCCTGAATCCGTTCGGAGAATCCAGCGCGGCAGGCAAGGCTTACCTGGAAGCCAACCAGGTGGACAACGTGGCGCGCAAGGCTCGCGGCACGATGGACAGCATCGATATCAAGGGCTCGCGCACCCTCACCACCCTGGCCGCAGGCGACGTCGCGATGGCACTGGGGGCCGAGTTCCGCCGCGAGGCATCACGCTTCGAGGTGTCCGACCTGCTCGTGAGTGATGAAATCCTCGGAGACGGCACGCCGGGCGACAACCAGAACACCCGCAACGGCCGCAACGTGGCCGCCGCCTTTGCTGAGTTGAGCGTGCCGCTGGCCCAGGGCCTCGACCTGCAAGCCGCCGTGCGCCACGACCGCTACCAGGGCGTGGGCAGCAGCACCAACCCCAAGCTGGGCCTGCGTTACCAGCCCAGCAAGGAATGGCTGCTGCGCGCGTCGGTGGGCACGGGCTTCCGCGCGCCGTCGCTCTCAGACCTGTACCGCCCGAACCGCAGCAGCGAAACGTCGGTGCTGCCTGACCCGGTTTACTGCGGCGACAACGACAACGACTATTCGGTGTGCGCCGACAACTGGACCACGCGCATCTACAGCAACCCGGCCCTGAAGCCTGAGCGCTCACGCCAGTTCTCGTTCGGTACGGTGTTCGAGCTCAACACCCACTGGAACTTCAGCGTTGATTACTGGAACATCCAGAAGCGTGACCTGATCAGCGAGATCGGCGAAGACGTCATCCTGGGCGACCTGGCGAAGTACGGCAACCTGGTGCACCGCTACAACCAGGACGGCGACCCGCTGTGCGACTACGATCCGGACGACAACACGATCTGCTACATCGAGCTACGCAAGGACAACCGAGGTCGCCAGAAGACCGCCGGCATCGACATCGTGGCCGAGCTGCGCAAGCTGCAGACCAGCGTGGGCACCTTCGGGGCACGCCTCTCGGGCACCGTGGTACTCACCTCCAAGCGCCAGGCCACCGCCGGCGACAGCTACGTCAGCAACCTCGGCCGCTTCGTCACCGACGGTGTGGTGCAACGCTGGCGCCACCGCCTGAGCGTGGACTGGGAGCAGGGCCCGCTGGCCCTGACGCTGGGCAATACCTACTCATCTGGCTATGAAGACCAGAACTCGGCCATCGACACCGACAGCGGCACCGTGGTGGCGAAGAACCGGGTGAAGGCCTACTCGCTGTGGGACGTGTCCGGCAGCTACCAGGTCAGCAAGGAATTCCGCCTGCGCGGCGGCATCCAGAACCTCACCAACGCCGCGCCGCCCTACTCGAACCAGGCCTACTTCTTCATCAACGGCTACGACCCGAGCTACACCGACCCACGCGGCCGCTACTTCTACCTGAGCGCCCAATACCAGTTCAAGTGATGCACCCTTGAACGATAAAGCCCCGCCGGCATCGCGCCGAGTGGGGCTTTTTCATGGGTCGAGTGGATCGCGAAGGCTTACTTGCCGCCCGTCAACTTGCGCTTGAGTTCCAGGCCCAAGCCCTGGTTCACGAACTGGTAGGTGGCCACACGGCTCAGGTCCACGTCACCCGCCTTGTACAGGCCGGCGCGCACCATCTTGTCGTAGAAGTCCTTCACGCGCTCAGGCTTCATCGCGCCGAGGCCCAGCTTCAAGCTGTCGCCACTGTCGACCACGCCCAGCTCCTTCATCAAGGCCACCGACTGCTGCAGCGTGGCGGCATCCATTTCCGGGTTCTCTTTCAGGATCAGCGCGTCGGCCTTGCTGCGGTCACCGTACAGGTAGTTGTTCCAGCCGACGATGGACGCTTCGACGAAGCGCTTCACCAGCTCGGGGTTCTTCTGCACCGTGTCCACGCGGGCTTCGATGGTGGTGCTGTAGGTGGAATAGCCGTGGTCCGCCAGCAGGAACACCTGGGGCTTGAAGCCGCCCTGCTTCTGCACGCTGATCGGCTCTTCCACCGCGTAGGCCTGCTGGATGCTGCGCTTGTCGGCCAGGAAGGGGCCGAGGTTGTAGTTGTACGGGCGCAGCTGTTCGTCCTTGAAGCCGTAGTCGGCCTTCAGCCAGGCCCACCACGAGAACTGCGCGTCCTTGGCAATGAAGGCCACCGGCGCACGGGTGAGGTCAGTGAACTTCAGGTAACCCTGGCCCGGCTGGGCCATCAGGGCCTGCGGGTCTTTCTGGAACATGCTGGCCACGGCCACCACGGGCACGCCGTTCTTGACGTTGTCAAAGCTGTGCAGCAGATTGCCCGTCATCAGGAAATCGATCTTGCCGGCCGGCAGCAAGGGGCGGTTGTTCACCTGCGGACCGCCCTGGCGGATCTCCACTTCCAGGCCGTACTGGCGATAAGTGCCATCGGCCAGCGCCTGATAGAAGCCGCCGTGCGCCGCCTGGGCCTTCCAGTTGGTAGCGAACACGACCTTGTCGGCCGCCTGGGCCGCCGTGGCCGCGCCCAGCACGCCCAGCGTCAGTGCGCCGGTGCGAATCAGGCTATACAAGGGGGTGGACATGAGCTGGGCCTCCGCGCCAATCAAACAAGACCGCCGATGGTAGCGGCTCACCAAGTCCACAGGTTCCGGGGTGGTTACCGCGGTGGCTGGGCCGGGCTCAGGCGATCAGCGCTCAACCCGTTCAGCGCGGCTCGGAGCCATGCCAGCCGCGCAGCAGCCGGCGCGAGAGGGCTTCAAACAACAGGTGGATGGCCACGCCCGTGAGCGACACCAGCACCAGCGCCGCGAACATCTTCGGGATCTCGGTGCGGAACGCCGCCTCGAGAATGCGCGAGGCCAGGCCCGTGTTGCGGCCCGCGGCACCGGCCGTGAACTCGGCCACCACGGCGCCGATCAGGCTCAAGCCGCCGGCCACCTTGAGGCCGGAGAGAAAGTACGGCAGCGCCGTGGGCAGCAGCAGGAAGCGCAGCGTTTGCCAGCGGCTGGCACGGTACAGCCGGAACAGCTCCACCAAGCCAGCGTCCGCGCTGCGCAAGCCGGCCAGCGTGTTGGCCAGCACCGGGAAGAAGGCGACGATCCAGGCGCAGATCAGCACCGTGGCGCTGGCGCTGTCGGTCAGGATCATGATCAGCGGCGCCACGGCGATGATGGGCGTGACCTGCAAGACCACCGCGAACGGCGTCAGGCTCCACTCCAGCCAGCGCGAGAGCGCAAACGCCCCGGCCAGCGCCACGCCACCAAATGTGGCCAGGGCCAGCGCTGTGAGCGTGATGCGCACGGTGACCCACCAGCTGCCAGCCAGTGAGCCGAAGTTGTCATACAGCGTCTGCAGCACCAGCAGCGGGCCCGGCAGCAGGTAGGGCGGAATGTCCCAGAAACGGACAGCCGCCTCCCAGCCTGCAAAGAACACGCTGACGGCCAGCAGTGGCGCCAGCCAGCGGCCCGCAGGCCGTTGCTGGCGACCGGCTTCAGCCAAGCGCTGTCTCCTCGCTGGCGCGCGCCAGCGATTCAGTCAGGCGGGCACAAGCCTGCAGATAGACCTTGGACTGGCGGAACGACGCATCACGCGGGTAGGCCGCCTTGATCTCGACCTCATCCACCACGCGACCCGGACGCGCGCTCATCACCAGCACGCGCTGGCTCAGGAACACGGCTTCGCCGATGCTGTGCGTGACGAACACGCTGGTGAAGGCGGCCGCGCCACGGGGCTTCGGCTTCCACAGTTGCAGCAGCGCTTCGTTCAGGCCGTTGCGCGTGATTTCGTCGAGGGCCGCGAACGGCTCGTCGAGCAGCAGCAGCGAAGGCTGGGTCACGAGTGCGCGGGCGATCGCGGCGCGCATCTTCATGCCTCCCGACAACTCACGCGGCGAGCTTTCAGCAAAATCACCGAGGCCCACCAGCTGCAAGGCAGCGCGGGCGGCCTTCTCGCGGGAGTCGGCCGGCGCGCCCTGCAAGCGCAGTGGCAGCTCGACGTTGGTGGCCACATTGGCCCAAGGCATCAGCGTCGGTTCCTGGAACACGAAACCGGTGTCGCCGGCCGGGCCGCGTGCGGCCTCACCCTTGCGCAACACCTCGCCTGCGCTGGCACGGTCCAGGCCTGCCATCAGGCGCAGCACCGAGCTCTTGCCGCACCCGGACGGGCCCAGCAAGCTGACAAATTCACCCTGACCGATCTGCATATCGACGCCTTCCAGCGCCAGCAAACCAGTCTCGTAGCGGCGGTCAACCGCCTTCAGTTCGATAAATTGAGAGGACTTCACGGGCCGAACTTTATCGCGAGCTGGAAAACCACCCGCCAAAGTACCCGACTGCGGCCATGTCGGCGTGCCCTTTTTCACCTTGATTTTCCGTGTGGCTCATGTGGTGAGCCACCTTGAGAAAGCAGCTCAGCGCACCGGCTCGTCCGTCTGCACCAGCACGCTGGATGCAGCCGCCACCACATGCGCCGTGAGCTCGGCCGCCATCGGCAAACTCTGGCGGCATTGCCAGTAGAGCGGCACCCGCCATTCGGCTTGCGGCCCCAGCGCCACCAGGCGCCCGTCGGCCAAGGCGGCGCGCACCAGCGGCTCGGGGTTCATGCCCCAGCCCAGGCCGGCCAGGCTGGCATCCACAAAGGCTTGCGTGGCCGGCAACCAGTGCGTGGGCGGGCTCGCATTCACGGCGCCCTGCTGCTCCATCCACTGGGCTTGCAGCCGGTCGCGGCGGCTGAAAGTGAGGCACGGCGCGGCGGCCAGGGCCGATGCGTTCACGCCGTCCGCAAAGTGGCGCGCCATGAAAGCCGGGCTGGCCGTGGCCACATACCGCAGCGCCCCCAGCGGCACGCTGCGGCACCCGGGCACCGGCTTGGCCAGCGCGGTGATGGCGGCCACCACCTGGCCGGCGCGCAGGTGGTCGGCGGTGTGTTCCTGATCTTCCAGATGCACATCCAGCAGCACCGGCAAACTGGCCGCCACGGCCGCCGCGGCGGGCACGAACCAGGTGGCCAGGCTGTCGGCATTCACGGCCAGCGGCAAGGTGACAGGCGCTGCCGCTTCACCGGCCAGACCGGGCAAGCGCTGGTGCAAGGCCTGCTCGAGCAAGGCCACTTCTTCGGCATGCCGACACAGCGCCAAGCCGGCCGATGTGGCGCGGGTGGGCAGCTCACGCACCACCAGCACCTGGCCGCAGCGTTCTTCCAGCAAGCGCACGCGCTGCGACACCGCAGACGGCGTCAGGTGCAGGGCCCGGGCCGCGCGCTCGAAGCTGCCTTCGCGCACCACCGTGGCCAGTGCGTTGAGCAAGGCGTAATCGAACATCTTCAGCATCTCTTCAGGGGCTGAAGCAAGTCTAACTGGCGGTGGTGCGCCGGCCCGGGCATGCTGCGCGGCATGCTGAATCTCTGGCCTTTTCCCCTTGATGCCGCGCTGGGTGGCTTCGTCTTGAGCCTCGGACTGATCGTCGCGATTGGCGCCCAGAACGCCTTCGTGCTGCGCCAGGGTCTGCGCCGTGAACACGTCGGCGTGCTGGTGCTGGCCTGCAGCCTGAGTGACGCCGTGCTGATGGCCATTGGCGTGGCCGGCCTGGGCAGCCTGATTGGCGAGAGCGTCTGGCTGGCGCGTGGCCTGGCTGCCGTCGGCATGGCCTTCCTGCTGCTGTACGGCCTCCGGTCGCTGAAGCAAGCGATGCACCCCGGCAGCCTGGAGGCCGCACAAGGCCCGGCCCTGAGTCTGCGTGCCGCACTCATGCAACTGACCGCCTTTACCTTGCTCAACCCGCATGTCTACCTCGACACCGTGCTGCTGGTGGGCTCGGTAGGTGCCCAGCAACCCGACGCCTCGGCGCGGGTGGCCTTCGTGGCCGGTGCGGCCTCTGCCAGTGTGCTGTGGTTCACCGCGCTGGGTTATGGCGCGCGGTGGCTGTCGCCGCTGTTCGCGCGGCGCCGGGCCTGGCAGGTGCTGGACGTGGTGATCGGCCTGATGATGATCGCGCTGGCGGTGTCGCTGTGGCCGATGGTGCTGGGCACCGTGTAGGCTTCGCCCATGTTGCTTGGAAGCTTGTTTGCCCTGCTCGCGGGCCTGATGTGGGGGCTGGTGTTTGTCGGCCCCACCTTGTTGGCCGATTACCCGGCCGTGATGCTGTCGTTCGGACGCTACCTGGCCTTCGGCCTGATCGCGCTGCCGCTGGGCTGGATGGACCGCCATGCGCTGCGCCAGTTCAGCCGAGGCGACTGGCTCGAAGCCCTGAAGCTGTCGATGGTCGGCAATGTGCTCTATTACCTGTGCCTCTCGGCCGCCATCCAGCGGGCCGGCGGGCCGTTGCCCACCATGCTGATCGGCACGCTGCCGGTCGTGATCGCCATCACCTCGAACCTGCGCGATGCGCGCCGTGACGGCCGCCTGCCGTGGCTGAAGCTGGCCCCGTCGCTGGGCCTGATCGCGGCGGGCATCGCGCTGGTCAACCAGGTGGAGCTGGCCCATCTGCGCGCTGATCCGAACGCCGATGCAGGCCGCTACGCCGTCGGCGCCTTGCTGGCCCTGGGCGCCGTGGTCTGCTGGACCTGGTACCCCATCCGCAATGCCGACTGGCTGCGCCACCACACCGACCGCAGCCCGCGCGCCTGGGCCACCGCCCAGGGCCTGACCACGCTGCCGCTGGCAGTGCTGGGCACGGCCGGCACCTGGCTGTGGTTCAGCCTGACCGACGCCCCCTGGCAGATGCCCTTCGGCCCGCGCCCCGAGGCCTATGTGAGCCTGATGCTGGCCATCGGTTTGCTGTCGTCGTGGCTCGGCACGCTGTGCTGGAACGAGGCCAGCCAGCGCCTGCCCACCACGCTGGTGGGCCAGTTGATCGTGTTCGAGACCCTCTCCGCGCTGGCCTACGCCTACCTGCTGCGCCGCACCTGGCCTGAGCCGGCCACGCTGGCTGGCGTGGCGTTGCTGGTGGCGGGCGTGATGTGGGCGCTGCGCGTGCGCCCGGAACCGCTGGCCGCAGAAGCCGCTCCGCACTGAGCGGGCTCAAGCCGCCCCCATGGCAGCCGATAAGACAGAACTGAACTGCCCGGGCCGCTGCCATGCTGACCTCTGAATCCTCTGTCCTGAAGATCCTGCTCGTTGATGACTCCGCCTCGCACCGCATGGTGCTGGCGGCCGAGCTGGACGCCATGGGACACGACACGGTGGAGGCAGACTGTGCGGAAGACGCCTTGCGCCTGTACAAGCTGGAGCGTCCCGACATCGTGCTGATGGACGTGGAGATGCCCGGCCACAACGGCCACTGGGCCGCCCACCAGATCCGCCTGAGTGACCCGGAAGCCTGGACGCCGATCATCTTCCTGTCGGGCCTGGCCCGCGACGACGACCTGGCCGCAGGCATTGATGCCGGCGGCGACGATTACCTGTTCAAACCCGTGTCACCGGTGGTGCTGCAAGCCAAGTTGCGGGCCATGCAGCGCCTGCGGGCACTCAGCCAGCAGCTACTCACGCTGACCGACCAGCTCCGCGCCAGCAACGCCGACCTGCAGGAGCTGTCGCTCAGAGACCCGCTGACCGGGCTGACCAACCGACGCGGCCTGGACATCCGCCTGGACGAGGAATTGCGCGCCGCCCGCCGCGAAAAACTGCCCCTGACCGTGCTGCTGCTCGACGTCGACAACTTCAAGCTCTACAACGACACCGCCGGCCACTTGCAGGGCGATGACTGCCTGCGGCGCATCGGCCAGTTGCTGGCAGGCACCTGCCGCCGCCCGCGTGACCTGGCAGCCCGCTTTGGCGGCGAAGAGTTCGTGATCCTGCTGCCGGGCACCTCGCACTCGGGCGCGATGCTGTTTGCCAAGGCGCTGCGGCGCACGGTGCACCAGCTGGCCCTGCCGCACCCGGCCCACGGCGGCGAGCGCTGCGTGACGATTTCCGGCGGCATCAGCACCGCCGTGCCCGACGGCAACAGCACGATCGAATCGCTGCTTTCGCGCGCCGATGCCGCGCTCTACACGGCCAAATCCCTCGGCCGTGACCGCTTCTTCTGCTTCGAGACGCAGACCGACACCACCACCGGTGTGGCCGAGGCGGCCAACTACGACCGCGACAAGGGCAGCTCGGCCGACCTGTTCTGAGCGGGCGTCAGCGCTTCAGGGCCTGGCCGCTTCAGCGACGCAGCCGGCAGGCATCGCCGCTGGCTTCGCGGCGCACTTCCACGCAATCGAGCTTGGCCGCGTACAGCAGCTCCATCGCGCGCCAGATGTAGCCGCAGAGGTTCTCCAGCGTGGCCGGCCCCAGGCCCGCCACTTCATCGAGGAAGCGGTGGTCGAGTTCGCGGCGCAGGGTTTCGATCGCCCGGCGCAGATGGCCGAGGTCCACCACCATGCCGCTGCCGGCTTCCGGCTGGCCGGCCAGCGTGATCTGGGCGATGTAGGTGTGGCCGTGGATGCGCAGGCTGGGCTCGACGTCCACGTTGCGGCGCAGGGTGTGCGCGGCTTCGAAATAAAAGGTCTGGCTGAGTTCGTACTTCATGGCGTTGTCCTTCGGGGCGCTTCAGCGGAAGCCCAGCACTTTGTGGGTCTGCACCGACAGGCGCCAGCGCGGGTCAGCCATGCAGAACTCGGTGGCAAGCTGGGCATTGCGGCGCGCCAGCGGGCCGTCCATGGCCTGCACGAAATGGTGCTCGAACGGCAGCTCGGCCAAGGCGGCCAGGTCCAGGCCGTCCTGCGGAATCACCACCTTCAGCTCCTGCCCCTGCGTGACGCGCAAGGTGCTGCCAGCCTTCGGGCTGACGCACAGCCAGTCGATGCCGGCCGGCGGCTCGACGGTGCCGTTGGTTTCCACGGCGATCTCGAAGCCTTCAGCATGCAGCGCCTGCACCAGTGCGTCGTCGACCTGCAGCAGGGGCTCGCCGCCGGTCAGCACCACCAGGCGTGCGCCGCGCTCGTTCGGCCACTGCGCAGCCACCATCGCGGCCAGCTCGGGCGCGGTGGGGTACTTGCCGCCCAGGGTGCCGTCGGTGCCGACGAAGTCGGTGTCGCAGAACTGGCAGACGGCGCTGGCGCGATCTTCCTCACGGCCCGTCCAGAGGTTGCAGCCGGCAAAGCGGCAGAACACCGCGGCGCGCCCGGCATTGGCGCCTTCCCCTTGCAGGGTGTAGAAGATTTCCTTGACGCTGTAGGTCATGGCAGCAACGGGTGGGTCGCAAAACAGGCGACGCCCGGGAGGGTGGAACACCCCTCGATTGTCGGTCATGGGCGCGTTGTGCGCTGCGCCACAATGCCCGCATGGCATCAAAACCTGCGCACGGGCACCCGCTGGACGACTGGCTGCCGCAGCACCAGTTCAGTGAAACCCACAGCACGCTGGTGGCCGCCACACCCGCCCGCTGCCTGGCCGCCGCGGCCGCGCTGAACCCCGACGACGACCGACTCATCGGTGCTGCACTGGCCCTGCGTGAAGCCCCGGGCCGGCTGGCCGAGGCGCTGGGGTTGCGCGGCGCACTCAGCCAGCGTCGGCGCTTCGGCCTGCAAGACTTTCTGCTGTTGGAGAACGACGGCGTGCACCGCCTGGTCTACGGCCTGGTCGGGCAGTTCTGGCGCGCCGACTACGGGCTGCGGGTGATGAACACGCCCGAGCAATTCCGCGCTTTTGATGAGGCCGGCGTGGCTCGGCTGGCGCTGAGCTTTCACACCGAGCCGGAAGCCGGCGGCCAGCGCACGCGGCTGATCACCACCACCCGCTTGTTCGGCCCCGACGCCCAGACCCTGGCGCGGCTGCGGCCCTACTGGTGGCTGATCCGGCCGGTCAGCGGATTGATCCGCCAGCGGCTGCTGGGCACGGTCCGGAGAAGCGCCGAAGCCACCGCCGCCGGTTGATCAGCGCAGCTCGGGCAGGGCCTCGTCGAGCACTTCCACCCAGTGCCGCACCGGGCGATCACTGCCCGATTGCAGGTGCTGGATGCAGCCGATGTTGGCCGACACGATGGTCTCGGCCTGCACGGGCTCCAGGGCCTTGAGCTTGCGGTCGCGCAGTTGCAACGCCAGCTCGGGCTGCAGCACCGAGTAAGTACCGGCCGAGCCGCAGCACAGGTGGCTGTCGCAAGGCGCGGTCTGCACCGCAAAGCCGAGCTCAGCCAGGTGGGTCTCCACGCCGCCGCGCAGTTGCTGGCCGTGCTGCAAGGTGCAAGGCGGGTGGTAGGCCAGCGGCGTGGGCTCGAAGCTGTCGGCCTCGTGGCGGCTGCGGCGGCTGCTGATCAGCGGCTTGAGCTTGGGCACGAGGTCAGGCAGCAACTCGCTCAGGTCGCGCGTCAGGGCGCTGATGCGCTCGGCCTTCTGGGCGTAGTCCGGGTCATGGGCCAGCGCGTGGCCGTAGTCTTTCACCGTTGCGCCGCAGCCCGAGGCATTCATCACGATGGCCTCGACGCTGCCCGCTTCGGTCAGGCCCTCCACCAGCGGCCACCAGGCGTCGATGTTGCGACGCATGTCGGCCAGGCCACCCTCCTGGTCGTTCAGGTGGCTGCGAATGGCGCCGCAGCAACCGGCGCTGTCGGCCACCACGGTCTGGATGCCGGCGGCGTCGAGCACGCGGGCGGTGGCCGAGTTGATGTTGGGCATCATCGCCGGCTGCACGCAGCCCATCAGCATCAAGACCTTGCGGGCATGCGTGCGGGTGGGCCAGCGGTGCGCGGCTGCGCCACTGCGCGCCGGCACCTTGTGCTTGAGCGACTTGGGCAGCAGCGGCCGCACCACCTGGCCCATCTTCATGGCCGGCGCGAACAGCGGCGAGGTCAAGCCTTCCTTGAGCAACCAGCGCACCGCGCGCTCGGGCGCCGGACGCTCAACCTTCTGGTCGACCAGCTTGCGGCCGATCTCCACAAGGTGGCCGTATTGCACGCCGCTCGGGCAGGTCGATTCGCAGTTGCGGCAGGTCAGGCAGCGGTCCAGGTGCTGCTGGGTGGACCGGCTCACCGCCCCGCCCTCCAGCACCTGCTTCATCAGGTAGATGCGGCCGCGCGGGCCGTCGAGCTCGTCGCCCAGCAGCTGGTAGGTCGGGCAGGTGGCGGTGCAGAAGCCGCAGTGCACGCACTTGCGCAGGATGGCCTCGGCGGCCTCGCCGTCAGGGGTGCCGGCGTACTCGGGGGCAAGTTGGGTTTGCATGGCGTCGTCGGCGGCGTCAGAAGTCGGGGTGCAGGCGCTGGCGGTTGAACACGCCGGCCGGATCGAAGCTCTGCTTGAGCTGGTGGTGAATGCGCAGGACGGGCTTGCTCAATGCGGTGAACGGCGCCTCGCTGCGGTCACCGCCGCGCCAGAGCGTGGCATGGCCGCGCGCCTCGGCCGCTGCCTCCCGCAGCGTGGCCGCAGGCGCATCGGTGATCAGCCAGCGTTGCGAGCCGCCCCACTCCACCAGCTGCTCACCCTTCAGCGCGATGCGCGGCGCAGTGGCCGCAACAGACAGGCGCCACAGGCTGGCGCCCTGCGCCACGGCCTCATGGGCATGCTGGAAGAAGTCGTCGCGCTGGTCGCGCAGGCCTTCCCAGAAGCCGTGCGCCAGCGCATCGGGAATCGTCTCGCCGCCGAGGCGCGCGGTGGCGGCGTCCACCGCAGCCACGGCACCGCGCAGGCGCACCACCAGGGTGTCGTCCCACCAGGCGCTGGCGTTCAGCGGCAGGGGCTGGCCCGCCCAGTCGTTCACGCGGCGCAGGGCGCTGATCTGGTCCAGGTCGAACCGCAACGTGCGCGTGGCCAGGGCCTGCGGCAACACCTTGAGCGAGACCTCGCAGATCACCCCGAGCACCCCGAGCGAGCCGGCAAGCAGCCGCGACACGTCGTAGCCGGCCACGTTCTTCATCACCTGCCCGCCAAAGCTCAGCACATCGCCACGGCCGTTCAGCAAGGTGGCGCCCAGCACGTAGTCGCGCACGCCGCCCACCGCGCCCCGCGCGGGGCCGGCCAGGCCAGCGGCCACCATGCCGCCCACGGTGCCCGCGCCCAGCGCACCGGCGCCAAAACGCGGTGGCTCGAACGGCAGGCATTGCCCGCGCTCAGCGAGTGCGGCTTCCAGCTCAACCAGCGGGGTGCCGGCCCGCGCCGTGACCACCAGCTCGGTCGGCTCGTACGACGAGATGCCGCACAGCTCCCGGGTGTCGAGCACATCGCCCACGAGCGGGCCACCGAGAAAATCCTTGCTGCCATGGCCGCGGATGCACAGCGGCTGGCGGCGCCCGGCGGCGTCACGCACCTGCTGCTGCAGGGCGGCCAGCGCGGGGTCGGTCACAACGGTGTCAGCACTCATCAAAAACGTTCCAGTTCCGGGAAGGGCAGCAGGCCCTTCTTCACATGCATGCGGCCGTACTCGGCGCAGCGATGCAAGGTGGGCACCACCTTGCCGGGGTTCAGCATGCCCAGCGGATCAAACGCGCGCTTCAGGCTGATCATCTGCTCGCGCTCTTCCGGGCTGAACTGCACGCACATCGAGCTGAGCTTCTCGACGCCTACGCCGTGCTCGCCAGTGACCGTGCCGCCCATCGCCACGCTGGTTTCCAGGATGTCGGCGCCGAACAGCTCGCAGCGGTGCATCTGGTCCGGGTCAGCGGCATCAAACAGGATCAGCGGGTGCAGGTTGCCGTCGCCGGCATGGAACACGTTGCAGCAGCGCAGGCCGTATTTCTTCTCCATCTCGGCGATGGCCAGCAGGATGTCGGCCAGGCGCTTGCGCGGGATGGTGGAGTCCATGCACATGTAGTCGGGGCTGATGCGGCCCGACGCGGGGAAGGCGTTCTTGCGGCCGCTCCAGAACTTCAGGCGCTGGGCCTCGTTTTCGCTCACCGCCATGCGGGTGGCACCAGAGGCCGAGAGCACGGCCATCATGCGTTCGATCTCTTCCGCCACTTCCTCGGGCGTGCCGTCGCTTTCGCACAGCAGGATGGCGGCGGCGTCCAGGTCGTAGCCGGCGTGCACATAGTCTTCCACGGCCGCCGTCATCGGCTTGTCCATCATTTCCAGGCCGGCCGGAATGATGCCGGCGCCGATGATGTTGGCCACCGCATCGCCGGCGCGCCGCACATCGTCGAAGCTGGCCATGATGCAGCGCGCCACCTGCGGCTTCGGCGTGAGCTTGACCGTCACTTCCGTCACCACGGCCAGCATGCCTTCGCTGCCGATCACCACACTGAGCAGGTCGAGGCCGGGTGCGTCGAGTGCGTCGCCGCCGAACTCCACGGATTCACCCTCCACCGTGTAGCCCTTGACCTTCAGCACGTTGTGCACGGTCAGGCCGTACTTCAGGCAGTGCACGCCGCCGGAGTTTTCGGCCACGTTGCCGCCGATGGTGCAGGCGATCTGGCTGGACGGATCCGGCGCGTAATACAGGCCATGCGGCGCGGCGGCTTCACTGATGGCGAGGTTGCGCACGCCGCACTGGACCACCGCCGTGCGGCTGTGCTTGTCGAGTTGCAGGATGCGGTTGAACTTGGCCATGCCCAGCGTCACGCCCATGGCATGCGGCATGGCGCCACCCGACAGGCCGGTGCCGGCCCCGCGCGCCACCACCGGCACGGCCAGCTGGTGACAGGTGCGCAGCACGGCGGCCACCTGCGCGTCGGTTTCGGGCAAGGCCACCACCAGCGGGCGTTCGCGGTAGGCGGTCAGGCCGTCGCACTCATAGGGCACGGTGTCTTCGCTGGTCCACAGCAAGGTGTGAGCGGGCAACACGGCCTGCAGGGCCGCCACCACCTCGGCTTGCCGGGTCATGCGCTCATGGCGCAGCGTGGCCGGATCGGCGGCTTCTGGAAGTTCAGCAACAGCATTCATCACGAGCGCCCCTGGCACAGTTCCGGTGTGGGTCAACTGTACCCGGCCGGACTTGGAAGAACCTGAATGTGATGGCTACCGTGTGGTCACAACGGTCGTGACCTGGATGTGGGTGATCAGGCCGGCTCGGTGAAGACGGTGAGCACGCCGGTGTAGCCATACAGGTGGTGGTGGGCGATTTCGCCGGCGGCAAAAAACCCGACCAGCGGCACATCGCCCAAGGCCTGCTGCACCAGGCGCAGCTCGGCGTTCGGGCTGCCGAAGTGCGGGCCGCCCCGGCCGGTGCAGCTCACGTACACCGCCCCGCGGATGGCGCGCCGCTCTTCGGGCAGATCGCCTTCCAGCTCATCGCGGATCTCGGCGCAGATGCGCAGCAGGTCACGGCGCGCGCCTTCCGGGTTGCGGGTGCAGAAGTTCAGCTGCATGCCCGGCACCACCACATCGCCCAGCACCACCGCCTCGCGGCCCACGTCCAGGCCGATCAGGTGGCGCACGCGGGTCTGGGCACCAAATTCGCCGCCGCGTCCGCGGGCCGCGTCACCGGCGTCGGTCAAACCGGCCAGTGCCTGCCGCAGGCGCGGCATGGCCACCTCGGCGTTGTCGAGCGAGATGTCGAGCTCTTCGAGCAGCAGCGGCAAGGCCGGCTCGCCATCGAGCGTGAGCACCACGTTCTGGTCGGCGGACGTCACGCGGCGGGTCGGGCCGATCGGGTGGCAGCCCTGGGTGACGCGCGACACCACGCCCACCTCGTCACCAAACGCCACGCCCGACAGGCCGCCATCAAGCACCCCGTCGGCCAGCTGCACGCGCCGGCCACGGCCGCTCACCAGCCCGCCGAACAGATAGCCGCTGCCGGTGCGGTCGGCCAGCTCGCTGATCAGCTCCACCAGGTCGGAGGTGGCCGGGTCAGCATGCACAAGCGCCGACCAGGCGTCGCCGTCACCCAGGGGCTGGCGGCCGCTGAAGACGCGGAATTGGGAGCGCGGCAGATCGGTGAGCATCAGGGCCAGCGCGGGCTCGTCGATGTACTCGACGCCGCTCACGCACAGGCCCACGCTGGTGCTGCCCACCACGCTCACGCCGGGCCAGCGCTGGCCCACTTCGGCCAGCACGGCTTCGGCCTGGTCGGCATAGCGGTCACTCAGGTAGAGCAGCGCCAGCGTGGGCACGAAGGCCGGCTGGCTGGCGCGCTGGGCGTCCAGTTGCGCGGCGGCCAGCGCCAGCGCCATGTGGGGGTCCGGGTGAGTGGCGTGGCCCAACAGAAACGGGCCGGTGGAAACTGCAGTCGCCATGCGAAGGAGCCTTGATCAGGAAAGTCAGCGTCGGGGCTTGGTGGCGCGCTTGGCTGCCGTCGTTTTGGAGGCGGCCGTTTTGGAGGCGGACTTGCTGGCTGGCTTCTTCGCCGCCGGTTTGCCCGCGGCAGCGCTGGCAGCCTTGCGCGGCGCCGCACGGCCAGCTGCCGCCGTGGCCGCAGAGGCTGCCTTCTGGGCCACCGCCGCCGGCACACTGACGGCCTTCTTCAGGGTTTCATTGGCCGCCTCGAACGACTGCTTCACCATGGCGCCCGCCAGGTTCTTGGCGGCGTCGGTGGCGCTTTCCTTCATGGTGTTGGCTGCCAGCTGGGTGAACTGCTTGGTCAGCGCCCCCCACCACTGCATCGGGTCGACCACACCAGCGGGGGCGTCAGCCGAAGAAGCCGCCGAAGAAGCCGCGGCCGCGGGCGGCGCTGCGGCTTCTTCGTCGTCCTCGTCTTCGTCTTCGTCCTCATCAAGCTCTTCGGCGGCCGCCTGCGCGCCGGGCGTCTTGAGCGTCATCGCGTCACGCAGCTCACCCATCGAGACGTTCATCGACTTCAGGGTGGACAGCGTCATGCGCTGCACCTCCAGCGCCTGGATGGTGGCGCCCATCATCCGGGCGTTCTGTTCCAGCCAGAACTGCACGGTGCGCAATTCCTCGATGCGCTTTTCCAGCTCTTCCGGGTTCAGCGTGGGGGCCACCCACTGGCCCATGTTGGGCAGCGCCGAGCCCGCGTTCTTCACGAGGCCCTGCAGAAAATCAAACCCCGGAACCATCTTGGCAAAACCGCCGGCATCAGCCATGTGAACCCCTTTGATTGACGGGAAGTGAGGTGATTGTGCGCCCGCCTCAGCGCACGCGCTCAACTTGAAAACCCTGCGCTGCCAGCAGGGCCGGCAGCGACTTCGGACCGACCATGTGCAAGGCGCCCACGGCGGCGAACACGCGCTGGCCGCGCTGGTGGGCATCGGCAATGCGGCGGGCCATCGGGCCGTTGCGGCCGTCCAGCAGCTGCGCGTAGAAACGCTTCTGCTCGGCGGTCTTCACGCAGTTGCACCACTGGGCATAGGTTTCCAGTTCGCTGAACTCGCTGGCGGCCCAGGCGCGGGCCAGGCGCAGCAGGGTGCGCCGGGTTTCGCCGCTTTCCAGCTCGGTCAGCACTTCAGACACAGAGCGTGCCGTGTCTGCCGGCTTGTTCGACACCAGCAGCGCCATCTGCAATTCCGGCGTTTCCAGCGAGATGACGGGCTTCTGCAGGCCGCGTGCGTAACCGGCCAGGAAGCCGTCCACGCCCCACGAGGGGTCAATGCCTTCGTCGCGCGCCACCAGCACCGACAGCGTCACGGCCTGCATCTCGGGGCGCAGGCCGGCCAGCGCGTCGTCCACGCAGGCCAGACGGGCCTGCGTGGCCAGCCGGGCCGCCAGCTCGGGCGGCAATGCGGCCGGTTTGGCCGGCATCTTCACGGCGGTTTCCAGGCGCTTGGCCACGCCGGGGTCGAGCATGTCGATCTCGAGGGCCACCACATCGCTGTCGCGCAGCGCCTGCTGCACCGCCGGACCGGGGTAGACCCAGTCGATCTTGGCCGCATGCAAGGTGCCGTACAGCCACGACGAGCGGCCATTCCGGCTGACCTTCCACAGGAAGCCACGGTCCACGGCGTCGCGCATGCCTTGCTGCATCTGGGCCACATCGGGCGGCACGGGCGCGGGTGGGCAGACGCGGGCGGGCTCGGAAGCGGCAGGGGCAGATGCCGCGGCGGCGGGCTGGTCAGCCGCCTGTGCGGTGTGGCCAGCCAGGCTCAGCGACAGCAGCGACCAGATCGCCAGCAGGCGGCTGGCACGAAGACCGCGCAGCCCGAGCAGTGCCGCGAACGAAGTGTGGATGCTCATGGTTCAACCCGGGTCAGTGACGGTCTGCTCGATGGCACCGAACAGGCTCAGGCCATCGCGGCCTTTCATCTCGATGCGGATGGTGTCGCCAAACTGCATGAATTCGGTCTTGGGCGCACCGTGTTCGATGGTCTCGATGGCGCGGCGCTCGGCAATGCAGCTGTAGCCCTTGGCCCAGTCCTTGTTGCTCACCGTGCCGGAGCCCACGATGCTGCCGGCGCGCACCTGGCGCGTCTTGGCCAGGTGGGCAATCAGCTGGCCGAAGTGGAAGGTCATTTCCGGGCCGGCTTCGCACTGGCCCACCTTGCGACCGTTCCAGGTGCTTTGCAGCGTCAGGTGCACCTTGCCGCCCTGCCAGGCATCACCCAGCTCGTCGGGCGTGACGGCGACCGGGCTGAACGCGGTGGCCGGCTTGCTCTGCACGAAGCCAAAACCCTTGGCCAGCTCGTCGGGGATGAGGTTGCGCAGGCTCCAGTCGTTGGCCAGCATCAGCAGTCGCACACCTTCCAGCGCCTGGGCCGGCGTGGCGCCGATCGGCACGTCACCGGTGATCACCGCCACTTCCGATTCGAAATCGATGCCCCAGTCGGTGCTGGCGAACACGGCGTCGTCGCAGGCACCGAGGAAGTCGTCGCTGCCGCCCTGGTACATCAGCGGGTCGCCATAGAAGCTCTGCGGCACCTCGGCGCCACGCGCCTTGCGCACCAGCTCGACATGGTTCAGATAGGCCGAGCCATCGGCCCACTGGTAGGCGCGCGGCAGCGGTGCCATGCACATCGCCGGATCAAACGGGAATGCGTGTCGGGCCTTGCCGTGGTTGAGCGTGATGCTGAGGTCATGCAGCTGCGGCGACAGGAAGTTCCAGTCGTCCAGCACCTGCTGCAGCCGGGTGGCGATGCCGTTGGCAAAGTGCGCGGTGCTGAGGTCGCGCGAGACGACCACCAGTTGCCCGTCACGCGAGCCGTCCTTGTAGGTAGCGAGTTTCATGGTGATCCGGATTTTGGTGGCAGTATTGTGCGATGCCCGGAACGGCCCCGCTCGCTACCCGATCAGGCCGTACCCCCACCCGCCAGACAGGCCGGGGCGCTGTTGTGTCTGCTGTTGCGCGTGCTCTTGCGCACGCTCCAGCGCGGCGCTGGGCACAACTGGGCCTGCTGGTGGCCGTGCTGGTGGTGCACTGGCAGTTGCTCGCACCGGGCATGGCGCGCTGGGCAGCCAACCTGCCAGCAACACCCACCGATGCCGAAGCACCCGTGGCGATGTTGGTGGTGGCCGTGGCTGAGCAGCCGCCCGCCTTGGCACCTGCAGCGCCTCCAACACCAACGCGGCACCCAACCCACCGCGCTTCCGCTGCCGAGCCCATCCCCGCACCACCGCCGGCCACCGAAGTTCTTGAACCGGAAGCAGCGCCAGCAAACCCCGCCCAAGCCACAGCGGCAGCCAGAGAACCAGCACGCCCACCGCCCGCCGAGCGCAACCAACCCGCGCCGCAGCTGCCCGCCGCCGGCCACTGGGCCTACACGGCACAACGCGGCGAGCGCGTCGGCCAAGCCCAGCTGGACTGGGAGCCGCAGCCCGACGGCAGCTACCGCCTGGCCTGGCGCTTGACGCTGGCCGGCCGGCCCGCCACAGGCTGGTCCAGCCAGGGCCAGCTGAGCGCCGAAGATGGCCTGCTGCCGCAGCGCATGGTGGAGCACCGTGGTGAGCGGGCCACCCGCGCCGTCAACTTCCAGCGCGACAAGCAGGTGGTGAGCTTCTCGGGCAGCACCGCCGCCCATCCACTGGAAACCGGCACGCAAGACCGGGCCAGCTGGCTCGTGCAACTGGCCGGCTTGGCGCAGGCGATGGGGCAGCGCTTGCAGGCTGGGCACAGCCTGGTGGTGCCGGTGGCGCTGCCTGGCGGGCAACTGGATGCGTGGCAGTTCGAGGTGGTGGGGCCGGTGTTGCTGACATTGCCCGGGCACACCGCCCTGCCCTGCGTGCACCTGCTGCGCGAACCTGCGCGCCCCTGGGACCAGCGGGTGGAAGTTTGGCTGGCGCCGTCGATGGGCCACTGGCCCGTGCAACTGCGCCACACGCCCGTGCCCTCGGGCGAACCCTTGCTGCTGCAGTGGGCGGGCGACCGCGCCACCGAGATACCCGGCGCGCCAACCAGCACAGCTTTCACCACACCGGCCCACCCTTGAAATGCCGGAAAAGAGCGGCATGTGTGGAGCATCACTGGCCTTCCCTGGAGCACTGCATGACCCTCGTCTACAACTCGGATACCTTCGCCGTGCTCGCCGTCGATCTCTCGGCCCACGGCGGTTATGAAATCGTCGACAAGTCGTCGCGCCAGGGCATCTTCATCGAAGGCCTGGTGGCACAGAGTTTCCGTGCGCAAGCCGAGGCGCTGGTGCAGAGCGAAGCGTCGGCCGAAGACATCGATGAGTTGCTGGGCCGCTACACGGCGATGGCACCCGCACACGCCGGCCTGCACTGAAACCGCGCCACGAGCCGCGCTTATCCGGCCCAACGCCCGGTGGGTGTGGGCAGAATGGCTCGAAATGAGAGGTGTAACGGGGCAAGTATCACGCTCGTGGCTTCTCCGGGGTTGAGAGAATGCGGTGGATGGCCGATAAAGCCATCTGAGCCATGGAACCGCATTCATCCCCCTCCCTTCTCTGGGCACCGTTGCTGCTGTCGGCACTGCTGGCTGGCCTGAGCTTCGGTTTTCTGCTGCACAGCCTGCGGAAGATCCGCTCACGCGACAAGATCAACACCTTTGGCTGGGGCCTGGCGGGCACGGTCACCACGGCTTGCGGCCTCTGGTCGTCGCAGGTGGCGGCCCTCACGGCCATGGCCCTGCCCTGGGAGCTGTATTTCCGGACGGACGCCCTGGGGCTGTCGGCCACCGTGTGCCTGGTGACCAGCGCGCTGGTGCTGGCCTCCGGCCGGCTGGCTTTGAACCCGCATGGCCGTATGACCCTGCTGGCAGGAGAGATCGGCCTGCTGTGGAGCCTTTGCCTGTGGCTGGGCCTGCGCAGCCTGGGCACACCGCCCACCGGCCATGGCGCCTGGTGGCTGGCCCTGGTGCTGCCACCGATGGTGGTGGTGGCTGGTGCCTTGGCCGCGGCCTGGCTGGCCCTGAGCCCCCGCTGGCACCAGATGGGCCCGGCCAACAGCCGCCTGTGGCTGGGCGCGCTGCTGTTCGGCCTGACGGCAGGCATGGCGCAAGACATGGCCCTGGGTGCCCAGCACTTCGTGGACACGCTGGGCAATGTGAATGGCCTGCTGGATGTGACCACCGCCCAGCTGGCCGCCAGCGCGGGCTGCATCGTGCTGCTGCTGGGCGTTTTCGGCGTGATGGTGGACAACCGCGCGCATGGGCAGAACCGGATGCTCGCCAACTCGCTCAGCGAGGCCAACCGGCGCCTGCGTGAACAGGCCCTGACCGACCCGCTGACCCGCCTGGCCAACCGCAATCTGTTTGAAGAGCGGCTCGAAGAGTTGCTGACCCGCCTGGGCGATGAACCCGGCAGCCTGGCCGTGCTGTTCATCGATCTGGACGGCTTCAAGCCCGTGAACGATTCCTTCGGCCATGTGGCCGGCGACTCGGTGCTGCGCGAAATTGGCCAGCGCCTCAAGGCCACGGCCCGGCCGACCGACCTGGTGGCCCGCATCGGCGGTGACGAATTCCTGGTGCTGGCCGAAATGCCCGGCGGCACGCTGGGTGCCGGCAAGCTGGCGCAGACTGCCCTGGAGACGGTGAGCAAGCCGTATGTGCTGCCCAACGGCGTGCACGTGACGCTGTCGTGTTCGGTGGGCATCGTGATGTACCCCGACCACGGCCCGTCGCAGAAGCTCATCGCCAATGCCGATGCCGCCATGTACGCGGCCAAGCGCGCCGGCGGCTCGACTTTCGCGTTCTTCGAGCCCAGCATGGACCATGACGCGCGCGAGCAGCTGCAACTGCAGCATGACCTGCGCAGCGCGCTCGACCGCCATGAGCTGGAGCTGTATTACCAGCCGAAGATCGACGGCTACTCCAGCCAGATCACCGGGGTGGAAGCACTCGTGCGCTGGCACCACCCCACCCGCGGCCTGATGATGCCGGGCGTGTTCATTCCCATCGCCGAGCGCTTCGGCCTGATCGGCGCGCTGGGTGGCTGGGTGCTGGACGAGGCCTGCCGCCAATTGCAGATCTGGCAGAACCAGGGCTTGCGCATGCGCGTGTCGGTGAACCTGACGCCGCAGCAGCTGCAGCAGGACGACCTGATGGACCGCATTCACCGCGCGGTGACCCGGCACAAGATCGACCGCCGTTTGCTGACGCTGGAGATCACCGAATCGGTGTTCATGCAGAACAAGGACGCCGCCCTGCGCGTGCTGACACGCCTGGCGCAAGACGGCATCACCCTGTCACTCGACGACTTCGGCACCGAATATTCCAGCTACGCCGTGCTGAGCGAAATGCCGGTGCACCAGCTGAAGATCGACCGCCACTTCGTGATGAAGCTGGGCACGTCGCTGAAGGCCGAAGCCATCGTCGACGGCATCATCCACATGGCCCACGCGCTGAACCTGCGCGTGGTGGCCGAGGGCGTGGAAACCGAAGAACAGCGCGACACCCTGGTGCGCCTGGCCTGCGACGAGTTGCAAGGCTACCTGTTCGCCAAGCCGATGCCGGCCGATCGCCTCACGCTGTGGGCGATGGGCGACGACACGGTGCACGGCTCCCCCGATTTCCGGCCGTCGCTCTACGACGACGGCGTCGCGCTGCTTACGGCGACGTCTTGACGCGGCGGCGCTCGGCCACCGCTTGCGCCAGCTGACGCAGCATCGGCGCGGTGTCTTCCCAGCCCACGCAGGCGTCCGTCACCGAAATGCCCCAGGCCGGGCACTGGCCTTCGACCAGATCTTGGCGACCTTCCAGCAGGTGGCTCTCGATCATCACGCCCGTGATGCGGTGCTCACCGCCCGAAATCTGCCCCGCCACATCGGCGCACACGGCGATCTGGCGGCGGTGCTGCTTCTCGGAATTGGCGTGCGAGAAGTCGATCATCACCTGCTCACGCAGGCCGCTCTTGGCCAGCACGGCGCAGCAGGCCTGCACGTCGGCCGCGCTGTAGTTCGGCGCCTTGCCACCACGCAGGATGACGTGGCAATCGGCATTGCCGCGGGTCTCGAAGATCGCGGCCTGGCCCATCTTCGTCATGCCCATGAAGGCGTGCGAGGCCTGGGCCGCCACGATGGCATCCGACGCCACCTTCACGCCACCATCGGTGCCGTTCTTGAAGCCCACCGGGCATGACAGACCCGACGCCAGCTGGCGGTGGCTCTGGCTCTCGGTGGTGCGGGCACCGATGGCGCCCCAGCTCACCAAGTCAGCGATGTACTGTGGGCTGAGCAGGTCGAGGAATTCAGTGCCGGCGGGCAGGCCGAGCTCGGCCACATCCAGCAGCAACTGGCGCGCACGGCGCAGACCTTCATTGATGCGGAAGCTGCCGTCCAGGCGCGGGTCATTGATGTAACCCTTCCAGCCGACCGTGGTGCGCGGCTTCTCGAAGTACACGCGCATCACCACCAGCAGCTCACCACTCAGCTCATCGGCCAGGGCCTTGAGCTGGCGGCCATAGGCCAGCGCCTGTTCGTGGTCATGGATGGAGCACGGGCCCACCACCACGATCAGCCGGTCATCGGCACCCGACAGGATCTTCGACATCGACGCGCGGGCCTCTTCGACCAGCGACTGCGACGCCGGTGGCATCGGCAGGTCGTCGAGCAGCAGAGCCGGCGAAATCAGCGGGCGCACGGCGCCAATGCGGACGTCGTCCACGCGGGTGGTGTCAAGCGTGGTGGCCGGGGGCGGGCTTTGGCGCTCGCCACCCACTTCGTGGTCGTGCTGCCAGTCGTCGGGACGGTTCAAGGAAGGCTCCGTGGGGCGTGTGCAAAACGCAATTATCGACGGGTGGCAAACTCGGGGGCTGCAACCACCCAACACCCCTCGCTGGAGACACCCCATGATTCTTGAACTGGCCGACATCCGCATTCACGCGGGCCAGCAAGCCGCCTTTGACGAAGCCATCCAGCGTGGCCTGACCACCGTGATTGCGCACAGCCCGGGCTTTCGTGGCTTCAAGGTGAACAAGGGCATCGAAAGCCCAGAGCGCTACATCCTGCAGATCTTCTGGGACACGCTCGAAGACCACACGGTGGGCTTCCGCAAATCACCTGCGTTTGCCGAATGGCGCGCCATCGTCGGTCCGTTCTTTGCCGGCGCACCGGTGGTGGAACACTTCGACCTGCTGGCGAAGTCCTGACAGCGCTGGAAGGATGGCTCGGGGCGCTTCAGGGCGCCTCGGCCGCCACGCCTTCCACCTGCACCACCAGCCGCACCGTGTCGCCCACCAGCGGCAAGCCGAACGTGGCGCCGAAGCGGCTGCGGCGAATCTCGCCGACAAAATCACCACCGCACACCCGGCGGCGGCTTTCAGGCTGGGTGTAGCAGCCGAACTGCGTGGCCGTGAGCGTGAGCGCCTCTGACACGCCGCGCAGCGTGAACTCGCCGCGCAGGCTGGTGACTCGGCCGTCGGCCGACACCTCGAAGGGCCGCGCCACAAAGTAGGCCTGCGGAAAGCCCTCGCAGTCGAGCAGGTCAGCCGCGCACAGGCGGCTGTCGAGCATGCGCACCCCGGTGTTGACCTGGCTGGTGTCGATCGTCAGCCCGACCTCGCCGCGGCCCGCCGCCACGTCCAGCATCACCTCACCGGTGAGCGGCCCGAACCGGCCCCGCAGGGTGGACGTGCCGAAATGCATCACCTCGAAGGTGGCGAAGCTGTGTGCCGGGTCAAGCCGGTAGCGCTGTGGCGCGGCCATCAACGGCAAAGCCGCGGCAGCCCCCAGGAGGGCCAGCGCGGCTTTGACGAGTTGACGATGGCACAGGATGCGGCGGTTCATGCACCGATAGTGACATGAACCTGCCGGCCTGTCCGGCGTCGCTGTCTTTACTGCTTGATCGCTTCGACCTGGATGACCAGGCGCACGGCGTCAGGGAAGCCCCAGTTCAGGCCGTAGTCCACGCCGAACTGGCTGCGGGTCAGCGTGCCTTCGAAGTCGCCGCCGCAAACTTCGCGCTTGAACATCGGGTTGGTGTAGCAGTTGAAGTTGGTGGCCTTCAGGGTGACCGGGTTGGTCTTGCCCTTCAGCGTCAGCTGGCCAGCCACTTCAGCAACCTTGTCACCGTTGAAGGTGAACTTGTCGGCCACGAACTTGGCGGTCGGGTACTTGGCGGCGTCCAGGATTTCGGCGCTCTTCAGGTGCGTGTCGAACGCGCCGGTGCCCGAGTTGATGGCGGTCATGTCGATCGTCAGATCAACCTTGCCAGTCTTGGCGGCCTTGTCCAGCTGCACGGTGCCTTCCTTCTTGTCGAAGCGGGCGCGGTTCGTCGAGGTGCCGAAGTGGCTGATCTCGAAGGTGACGAAGGTGTGCGTCGGCTCGATGGCGTAGGTGGCGGATTGCGCTTGTGCGGTGGCTGCGGTGGCCAGCAGGGCTGCGGCGAAGAGGAACGGCTTCATGGGGAACTCCGAAAAGGGGTTGGGTGAAAGAAAGAGGTGAGAAGGAAACGCTTGAATCGTTGAAACAGCGAGCGGCGTCAGAGCGGTGCCACGCCGGTGACTGCGAGCTTGAACTTCACGGTCACGTCGTTGGCCACCATCGAGGTGTCGGCCCAATCGCCTTCACCAATCTTGAAATCGAGGCGCTTGATGACGAAGCTGCCGGCGGCCGTGGTGGTGCCTGCGGCCTGGGTGAGTGCCACCGGCACCACCACGTCACGCACATTGCCCTTGATGGTCAGCTTGCCCGCCACTTCCAGCTTGCCGGCGCCGGCCGACTTGATGCTGGTCGACTGGAACAGGGCCTGCGGGAACTTGACCACGCTGAACCACGCGGGCTTGGACACCTCTGCATCGGTTTCCGGCACGCTGAACGCGGCGCTGGCGGTGTCGATGGTGAAGCTGACCTTGCCGGCCTCGGGCTTCTTCGGATCAAAGGCGATCTGCGCATCCCACTTGCGGAACTTGCCGTCCACCGGCACGCCCATCTGGCGCGAGGTGAAGCTGATTTCGCTCTGGGCCGGCACGATCTTCTGCTGGGCAAAAGCGGCGCCAGCGGTCAACAGGGCCAGCAGGCCAGTGGCCAGGCTGCGTTGCAGGAAACAGGTGTTGGAAGAAACGGTCATGGTTGGTTCACCTTGAATGGTTGAGCTGCGGGCGGCGCGGCGTTCAGCGGCCACCAAAACGCATGCGGTTGATCAGGCCATCGCGGTCGATGAAGTGGTGCTTCAGGGCCGCAGCGATGTGCAGCACCACCAGCACGGCCATGGCCCAGGCCAGCGTCTCGTGCCAAGGCTTGATCAGCTCGGCCAGCGCCTTGTCCTTCGGCACGAAATCAGGCAGCGGCAGCACGCCGAACCAGACAATGGGGTAGCCGGCTGCAGAGCTGTAAGCCCAGCCCACCAGCGGCACGGCGAAGAACAACACGTAGAGCAGGTGGTGGGTGCCGTGGGCAGCCACTTGCTGCCAGCGCGGGCCCGGCACGTCAGCCGGCGGGCGGTGCGTGAGGCGCCACAGCAGGCGGGCAGCCGACAGCGCCAGGATCGTGACGCCGGCCCACTTGTGCCAGTTGTAGAGCTTCAGGCGGGCGGGCGACATGGGCAGGTCGGTCATGTAGATGCCGACGCCGAACGCGCCCACGATGGCCAGCGCCAGCAGCCAGTGCAGGGCAATGGCCACGCCGCTGTAGCGCTGGGTGGTGGTGTTGAGGATGGTGGAGTTGCTCACTTTGGGCTTCCTTGCAAAGTCGCTGTCGTGAATGACACCGACTTGAATCAGGACGCCAGTGTCTGCAAACACCAATGATTCGCGGTTCAGCCCAATTGAGGCCGGGGTTCAGTTGGTTTGAAGGAACTCACCCCCAGGCGGGGTCGAACCACGCGGCCTGAGGTGCCGGCACAGCCAAGGCACGCAGGGCGGCGGCCTCTGGCGCGTCAGCCGCCAGCAGCTGGTGACGCAGACCAAAATCCAGCATGGCCAATGACGCATCCGTCGTCATGCGGCCGGCCGCAGCGTGGGCCAGGGCCTCAGCCACCGGCAGGCACTCCAGCCCGGCCACCTCCCCGTCTTGATTGACGGGCGTGAGCCCGGCGGGCAGCGGCACATCAAACACGTACAGCCACTCCAGCTGCCGGCCTTCGCGAATGTCCGCCTCGATGTGCAAGGCACTGCCGCGCTGCACCGCCTGCAACTGGTGCGGCAACAGGCCGGCCTCTTCCCAGGCCTCTCGCAGCAGCGCCTCAGAGGGCGTTTGCCCCAGCGGCACACCGCCGCCCACCAGGTTGTCGAGCATGCCCGGATCGGTGGGCTTGGTGAGCGAGCGACGCGCCACCCACACCTGCACCGGCCGCCCCACCGCATCGGCCACATAGCCATTGGCATGCGCGCCGAAAGTGAGGCTGCCCCAGAAGCGCGCGGTGGCACGTTCGATGTGGGCGAGCAGGGGCGGCTGGGCGTTGGCGGCGGACGTTTCGGCGCTTTCGCCGGCCTCTTCAGGCGGGTGGCCAGGCAGGGCGAACAGCGCGTACAGCTCATCGCGCCAGGCGCGAATGCGGCCGGATTGGCGCAGCGCGAGGCCGATGTGGGTGAACCAGGCTTGGCGCTCAGGCGCCGGCAAGTTCAGGCACAACGCGCCAGACGCGGTGGGGCTGAGCACTGTTGAGGCGGTTTGAATGGTGGCCGAAGCGGCCCACCCGGCGGAGGTGGCCAGCAGCCAGGCCTGCTCAGCGGCGGGGATGCTGCCGATGGTGAACACCTGGCCCAAGTGCGCGACCTGGAAGGGCACGCGGGGGTGGGGGGTGTGGCGGGCGGCGGGGAGGGAGGGCCAGAGGCGAGTTGCGGGCGGGGGCATGGCGGGAGTTTCGCGTACGTTGGTTGACCGTTCGTTTGGAGGCTTCACGCCAGGCAACGTGATGTAGCCATTCCCCGCATCAAGCGGCACGCAAAACGCTGAACTCCCGAAACAAGGCCGCAGACAACGGCGACTCCAACCGCCACTCGATACTCATTGGACGATCGCCCTCTACTGAAACCATCTGCACTCGTCCGCAGGCCCTGTAGGGAGTGCCCTTCTTCTGCCGGACAAAGAGTTGAAACTGCCAGCCATTGGTTGCACTTTCAATGTATCGGCGACCATTATTGGTGTCGGGCCCGGCCGAGTTTTGAGATTGCCAGTGGAATCTATCCGTACTTATCGCGTAGTCCCGGTAGGCGATGCCGTCGTGATAACCCTCACTCTTGTCGAGAGTCACAAAAAGCAGCTCGACTTTACGCTTCGCCAGTGCCAATACCCCTGCTTGAGTGGGAACTCGCCGAGTTGAGGTCCACCAACCCACCGCAGTCAAAATTTCGCGGATGCCATACGCAGCGTGTAGGCACAGTGGCGTGTCTTCCAGACCCGCGATCCGCGAGGCGCCCAATGTCGCGCGCGACTGCAACATCGCCGTCAATTCCGCCAATTCCGCGGCAATCGACGGATGGTCATGAATTCGCTGAGTGAACTCTTGATGGTCAGCAATCTGCGAATGCTGGCCATCAACTTGATAGGCCAACATCTGTGCGGCAATGCTTGCAGTGGTGTCCAGCGTCAAAGGGGAATAGTTAGGTGCAGCAACATCAGCCAAGGTGGCCAATCGGACGGGATCATCGATATGCAAGAGATCCCCGAAACGACGACTGAAGTAGGCCTCCTCAGGTCCAGGCTCAGACGCCAAGAGGCCAGCTTCTCGCCGCAGCGCTGTCCATCCGCTTTTCGCCGAACCAGTACTCGAGCGATAGACATCATCCAGGTCCAACGCTTGCTCTCGTAGAAAGTCTGACAGACGAATGTCCGTCCGACCTTTCAACACTACGTACGTTTGAAGCTCGGTGGTCAGGCGCCGCCAATTCTGCGTCGTTAATGTTCTTAATCCATTCAATACCTGTTCTCGCGTCTTTGGCTGCAAGTGAATATGACAGCCGGGAGGCAAGCTCCCAAATCCCTCGCCAACCCCATCGAGCAACTCGCGTCTAGACAGTCCTGTCAAACCAGAAAGTAGTCGATCAAATCTGAAATCGGCGCGATGCTGCCCCACGAAATCCAGCACCAAACAACTCTCTTTATCCTTTGACAGCCGAAGTCCGCGCCCAATTTGCTGCTGAAAAAGAACCGGACTTTGGGTAGGGCGTAGTAGGAGCAAGGTATCGACCATGGGTAAGTCGACGCCCTCGTTGTAGAGATCTACCGTGACCAACGCGCAAAGCTCACCGCTTTCCAAGCGTGCTGGCGCCTTGCGCCGTTCGTCCATGTCTGTGCTGCCGACAACGCATGCTGCAGGCAATCCAGCATGATTGAGGCAACTGGTCATGAACTCAGCGTGTTTAACGGACACGCAAAAAACGATGGCACGCGAGTTTCTCGCGTTAGCTGAGAGTCTCCGCCATTCATTCACCACCAACTTGGCTCTGACGTCGTTACCTGTGACGAGGACATCAAGGGCATCCCGCTCGCCAGGCTTATCCCAAGGCACCGAAGAAAAATCTGTCGCGTCGTCGCAGGCGTAGTACTCAAAGGGAGCCAATAGCTGGAGATCCAGTGCGTGCCACAGTCGCAACTCCACCGCCGGGCTTCCGTCTGGCCGGGACTGAAAGTGCTGGGAGATTGGCTGTCCATCGCTACGCTCAGGTGTCGCAGTCAGGCCCAAAAAGATGTCCGGCCGAATGGTGGTAGCAAATGCATTCAAGCGCTCAGCACCCAGTCGATGGCACTCGTCCACGACGACGGTATGCCAGTAGGTCTCGCCGAGCGTGTTGACCAAATCGCGACTTGATAGGCTATCAATGGTGGCGAAGATGTGCCGGAAATTGGTTGGCTCGTGTCGGCCAGTCAATAACTGGCCAAATTCAGGGTCGCGCAGCACTTCGCGATAAGTGCGCAGTGCCTGCTGCAGAATTTCCTCACGATGTGCGACGAACAAGAGACCCGGTTGACCCCCAACTGTTCGGCAAGTAATCCGGTAATCGAAAGCAGCCACCATCGTCTTGCCTGTTCCGGTTGCGGCAACCAGCAAGTTACGGTTACGACCGAGCGCTCGTTCCGAAGCCAGTTGCTCCAGCATTTCAGACTGATAGCTCTTTGGTACTAGGTCGAAGAAGCTGACGGCAGTTTGAGAGCCCCCTGCGAATGACTGTTGGCCCAGGGCTTGTATCAGCGCACGCCTATGCTCTTCGTTGCTGGGGTCGTACCGCTGGAACTCGGCATCTGCCCATAGTGTTTCGAAGTGAGCAACCGCACGCGCGAAGATCGGTTCTTGCGCGCGCTGCGTCATCTTGACCGTCCACTCCAGCCCACCGGATAGTGCTGCACCTGACAAATTCGCACTACCCACGTAGGCGGATCCAAAGCCGGTCTTGCGATGAAATATCCACGCCTTGGCATGCAGTCTGGTTCGTCGCCCATCAAGCGAAACTCGAACCTCACAGCCAGGAAGGCTGGCCAGTTCATCAAGCGCTCTCGCCTCAGTGGCACCGGTATAGGTCGTCGTTAATATACGAATCTTCAATTTGGCTTTTTCACGGCCTTCGGACGACGCCCCCGTCGCAGTGATTTGCCGCAAGACATCTTGAAGCTTTCGTACGCCAGAAACGGTAATGAAGCTGACTAAGATGTCAACGCTGTCGCTGGATGCTAGCTCACGTCGAATCTCCTGCAACAAAGAAGGCGAGCCCTTGCCTGCAGTAAACAGCCAAGGTATGGACAGCCCTAATTCCGGCGGCGTGGTGAACTGCTGATTTCGCTGCACTGCACGCAAAACACGGAGCGGCGATGAGATCAAGTTGATGACCTCCCCTTCAGTTTCCGCTAAATTGTCGGCATTGATGGGCGATAAACGCCGCCTCAGGGCGACCAGAAGTCCATTGACCAATTCAAGTTGTTGGTGAGCCTGCTCAGAACCATTTCCAGACACATCTTCCAGTGCCTTTGAGATTTGTCTGGCGAGCTCATCGGCTAGTAGGTTCGCCGCGCCACCCTTGATTAACTCAACATCAGAACGCTTCGCATCGAGACCGTCGATCAGTTTCGACAGCCCTTCGGTAAGCAACAGGTCGTACCGGCCGTCAGGCAACACACTGGCCATTTCTTCTCTCCGCCCTGCTATTTGATATTAGGAATAAAACTCAGCATCTTCCGAGATACCTTCGCGGCAGATGCTATCCGCAAAGTGCCAGACCTGCATGAAGACCTGCGCCTGTTTATCTGGCTACAGCGAGGGGTGAGCTGACGGTCAAGTTCACGAAGCATCTTCGACCGTTCGCAAAGCGTTTCAGGCGCCCAAGGCAAGCTCCTTGCACAGGCGGCAGCCTGCTCCGTACGCACCTCGATTCGTTGTCGCCAGTGGGCGCAGCGCCTTGTCCGCGCGATCGTTGCAGACCTCTGACGAAGCGCTAACCAGAGGCCCAAGTTTCGGAATTCCATGAATTCTGGTGTCGAAGTTGACTACATATGTCATGATTTCGGAATTCAAGGAACACGCCCCTGCGGGCGCTCCTCTCGCCCACCATCCCGGGAATTCCGAAATGACGTCCAGTGCTCCCGTCTCGCCCGAGCTCTTGCGCCTCAGTGACGCAAACGCGCTGGGTCCGGTCATCCGCCAACGTCGACGTGCGCAGTCGCTGCGCATTGATGATGCGGCCGCGTTGAGCGGTGTCTCGGTGGATCTGCTCTCTCGCCTGGAGAACAGCAAAGGCTCGGTGCGGCTGGACAAACTGCTGGCTGTGCTGGACAGCCTGGGGCTCACGCTCGTGCTGGGCCCGAAGGACCATCCAACGATGCAGTCCATCACGCGCGACAGCGCCAACCGGCCGGAGCAGCCATGACCGATCCAGCTGACGTTGCCGCTGCCCCGCATGCGCTGCACCTTTGGGCAGATGACCGGAAGGTCGCGACCTTGGGCTACGACGCACTGAATGACCGGTGGTCACTGGATTACGACCCGGATTGGATGGCCGCGCCAAGCTCATTTCCGCTGTCTCCCGCTCTGCCATTTCAGCCTTTGAGCGGCGGCTATGCCGTCGGTAGCGTGAAGCGCTTCGTGGAGAACCTGCTGCCTGAAGGCCGCGCGCTCGACGTCACAGCCACAACCTACCGCATCTCGAAGTCGAACATCTACGCGCTCATCACCGCGCTCGGCACAGAGACGACCGGGGCGTTCCGGTTCTGGCGCTCGGATGACGTGCCGCCCGCTGTGGCCGCCAAACCGGCGCGTGAGGTGACCCGTGAAGAACTGGACCAGCGGTTGGCCTCGCTCGACCAGATGCCACTGGCGGTTTGGGACGGCAAGGTGCGCATGTCCATTGCCGGTGTGCAGGACAAGTTGATGGTCTACCTTGACCGGCCTTTGAACGACGGCGGGCGCCTGTTTCTCGTTGAGCCACCTTTGGCGTCCACGCACATCCTGAAGCCCGATCCGGCTCGTCCGATCACGCCGCACTTGGTCGTCAATGAGCACTTCTGCATGTGTCTGGCGCGGCGCATGAATCTGCCTGTTGCCGAAGTCAGCATCTATCGAACGCCGAGGCCAGTGCTCGTCGTTCGTCGCTTCGACCGTGCGCTCGTGCAAGGCGCAGCCGCGGGCGCCGCGCATGGCAATGGTGCGCCTTCCGTGCGGCGGCTGCACATCATCGATGCGGCCCAAGCTTCTGATCTGCCAGAGAGCGGCAAGTACGAGCGGAACCTCGGGAATGGCGAGCATGTGCGCCACATCCGCGAGGGCGTGAGCTTCGAGATGCTGTTTGAGCGCGTTGACCAAACCATCAACAAGGCCGCGGCCCGCATGACCCTGCTTCGGTGGGCCTTGTTCCAGTTCCTCATTGGCAATTGCGACGCGCACGGCAAGAACTTTTCATTCTTCGTCAGCCGCGAGGGTCTTGAGCCAGCACCTTGGTACGACCTGGTCAGCGTGGTTCAGTACGCCGGCATCAGCCATGAGCTGGCCATGGCCTGGGGCGACGCCTTCTTGCTGGAAGAGGTAGGCGCTTTTAATTTGGCAGACTTTGCACAACGGTGCGGCATCGACAGAAAGCTGTTGAAACGCGAGGCGACGCGGCTGGCCAAGCTGGTGGTGGAACACGCGCCCGCGCAGGCCCTGGCAGAGGAGTACGTCGACGAGAGTGAGCGCGCCTTTGCGGCTCAACTCCGCGATTTCGTGGTCGGGCAGGCCGCGAGGTTGGTCGCGCTCGCAGACGAAGCCACCAAGGTCAAGGCCAAGTTCTTGTAGCGCCTTGAGGCTCACGCCCGCAACAACTCCTGCTCCCACCACCGATGCAGCCACTGCCCCAGCTTCGCCGGGTCACTGAGCCGCTGGTTGCCAATCTGGGTTTCAGCGACGTCGGCAATGCTGCGCTCGGGCACCGCCAAGGCCTGCAGGAACTCAGCTTCGTCCGCGTCCAGGCCACTGAAATGCGGCTGCAGTCCCCAGCGCCAGACGATCACGGTGGCGGGTTGATCGCGCAGTTGCGCCTCGGGCACGTCCACATCGTCGGCAATGGCCTTCCAGATGGCGATCGCGTTGGTGCGCTGGGTGAGGAAACGGACGGTGTGGTGCAGCACCGGCCATTGGGTCAAGCAGGCGTCTGCGCCCATGCGCTGCACCCGTGCCAAGTCCCACGCCGGCTGGTCGGTTGCGTCAAACACGGCGCGCAAGGCCCACTCCAGTTCGGCCAGCTCATGCAACGCCGGGTAGCTGGGGTAGGCCTGCGCCAGGTGCGCGGCAAATTGGTCGCCATAGCGGCCCAGGTGATGGCCTTGGGGCGCGTGCCGCTCAACGTAGTCGCGCGCCAGTTCATCAAAGGTGTCGCTGCCGGTGTAAAGCACGGTCTTGGCGTAGTGGTCGGCCAGCACCTCCACCAAGCGGCTGCGGTAGGCGTTGTGATAAATCTCCAGGCCACGCAGCGCAGGCAGGGGGCCGGGGGCATCCAGCGCGGCGGGCACGTGGTCGGGTTGCGGGCCCAGCACCAGGCCGGCCACCAGTTGCTGCGTTGGCCCCAGCGCCAGCGGGTTGGCAGATGCAGCCGCCGGCGGGAATCGCAATGCAGGCGCGCGGGCTTGATCAGGCGCGGCATTCACGGCGCCGTGCGCAGCGGCCACATCGCGCGCGTGCTGCAGCTCGGCCAGCAGGTCAGACAGCGGCGGGATGTGGTCGTCGCGCTCGATCATGGTGGCTGTCGGGCCGTAGAGCACACACGCCTGGGCATAGAGCGCCCACACTTCCGGGCACACCGGGTGGTCGTGGGTGTCGATGATGAAATCACCGCTGCGCGAATGACCCGCGAGGTGGACCTGCCGCACCCGCTCGGCAGGCAGCGCGCGCAGGTAGTCAACGGGGTCGAAGCCGTGGTTGACGCTGCTGACGTAGATGTTGTTGACGTCGACCAGCAGCTCGCAATCGGCCTCAATGGCCAGGTGCGCCAGGAAGTCCCATTCACTGACGCCCGAGGCGCTGAAGCGCACGTAGCTGGACACGTTCTCCAGCACCAGGCGGCGGCCCAGCACGTCTTGCGCCTGGCGGATGTTGTTCACCAGCAGCCGGGCGCATTCTTCGGTGTAGGGCAGCGGGTAAAGATCATGCAGGGGCTGGCCGAGCGGGCCAGTCCAGCAGAGGTGGTCAGACACCCACATCGCGTCGATGCGATCAGCGAGTTGCTTCACGCGCCGCAGATAGGCCGTGTCCACGCCATCGGCCGAGCCCAGCGACATGGCCACGCCGTGCAGGGCAATGGGGTAGTCGCGCCGGAAGGTGTCCAGCACGACGAGCGGCTTGCCGCCGTCCACCAGAAAGT
Source organism: Ideonella margarita (assembly GCF_038066635.1). NCBI lineage: Bacteria > Pseudomonadati > Pseudomonadota > Betaproteobacteria > Burkholderiales > Sphaerotilaceae > Ideonella > Ideonella margarita. Next base: position 73,228 of record NZ_JBBUTI010000008.1, read on the forward strand.
TGTCGGTGATGACTTCCAGCCAGTCCACCGCCTGGCGGCCCGCCAGAAAGTCAGCGTAATGGGGCGTACGAAGGCCCAGTCCAAAACCTGGCGAAACGCGGTGGGGGCCGGGGGCCAGCGGGGGTGACTGCATGACGGGCTTTCAAGGGAAACGGGCCTCCCGGAGGTGCGGGAGGCCTGGAAGCATCAGCACATCACAGATCGCCGATGGTGCCCTTCTGGTCGAAGCAGGCCTTGGCGGTGACGGCCTTGAAGCCGTGGCCCTTGCAGGCGTTTTGGCCCTTGCAAGCGTGCTCCGCGGTCTTGCAGTCGCTGTTACCCTTGCAGTCGTGGACGTTGTAGCAATGCACGGTGTCAGCAGCGCCAACGGCCTTGCCCGACGAGCCCTTCGGGGCTTCGACAGCGCCAGCAGCGGTAGCCAGGGCCAGTGCGCTGGCAGCCAGCAGGAAAGCGGAAGCAGATTGAATCGACATGGGAATCTCCGGGTGGTGAGTTGAAGTTGCCGCCGCAAGCCAACGCATGCTGCGGTCCTTCTTCAGTCGGAGAGACCGGCCTGGCCTTACAGGGCGTGGCGAAAAATGTTTGGGGCTCGCCGCATTCGCGCAGGTCGTCCCAGCCTTGCACGTCGGCGAATCACACTGCTAAGGATTGCAGCGATGCAGGACAGAGCGCGACGACGGGAAGTCGACTCAGGCCGGTGATCTCTGGTTTTGCTCACAGAAAACAAAGGGGGCGAGCTCGTTACAAGCCTGCCCCTTGAATCTCTTGGCGGCAGAGGCGGAAAGGGCCCCCCCCACAAGCCAATACCGTGACAGTGGCCTATCGCATCTACGCCAGCCCCGACACTCCGGCTTCCCATACCCGGGTCTGCCGGCGCAAACCCTCGAAGATGGCCTGAGCCGTGCGCTCGGGAAACCCTGCCGGTAGCAGCAACTGCACTGCTTCGATGGCAGTCTCCACCCTGGCCACCATCGCTTGCATGGCCTCCCAGACGCCTTCTGCCCCGCTGCGTTGGGCCAGCCCGTGCCAATGGCGCGCCTGGATACGGTCGAGCTCGTAATGGACATTCTTCGAGCGCACTGCCATCGCAAGCTTGGCTTCCTGCAAAGCAACCAGATTCGGCCCGTGGCCGATGACCGGCCATGCCGAGATGACGTCGTACAGCGGCGTCATCCGGTAGCCGCCACCGGGCAGCAGAAAGATGGAGAAGTTCTTGGCGTGGCCATCGGTGGCCGCCAGCAGCCAGAAAGCCAGCTGAGCGCAAAGGAAGTGGCGGATGTCGGCAGCAGCGGCTTGGCTGCCTTGAAGCACTTGCAGGCACTGGGCCATTCCCGGCCCGCCGTGGCTCTCGTACTTCTCTTGCGAAGCTCGACCCAGCACCTGACAGAAGTCCTCCTGCGGGATGCGCGCTATCCAGTGCGAGGTATCAGGCTGCTGCAACCACTGCCGGTCAAAGCGTTCGACCACGAGCACGGTTTCATCGCCGAAAGTGGCGATATCGGTGGTCGCCACGGGCAGGCCGAGTTGCCGCAGTAGCTGCGCGCACATCCACTCGTTATAGACCGAGTGCGTGAGGTCCAGGCGGCGACCACCCACCAGCCCCAGTGGCAGTTTGAGGATGTGCGTCGTCGGAGTTGCGCCGAGCGGTCGGCACCACTGGTCATCGACCTGCAGCAGCGCGGTCTTTTCCTGTGCTCCTGCAATGGAGATGCGCAGGTCGTCGGGGTCCTGGTCTGCTCCCAGGCCTGGCTCGGCAGCGACACCGCGCAGGTGCTGGGCGACAGCTTGGTTGTCCATGACCTCGTACTCAACCCGGTCGAAACCTGTCGGTGGCTGCTCTGGTGGCAGCAATTGGACGGCACCGACGCAGTCACGGCCGATAGCCTGTAGCAGATCGAACACGTCGGTCGAACCAACTTGGAAGCGCGCGCTCACACGTCGCCGGATGCGATCGTCGTCAGGCAGAAGGTTGTCGAAGTAGCTGGCTACGACCGATCCTGTCACAGCCCGGTCGGGCGTGATGGGCAGCGACAGCGATAGGGGCCGCACCCGCGCGGATGTGAGCCAAGATGCCTCGTAGACGAAGCGATGGCCGCCGGTGCGGGTGCGCTGCCACGTGCCCACGCGCTCACCGTTCATCCAGACCCAGAGCTCATGTGCTTCAGCCATGGCGGACCCCTTGGGACTTGTCGTTCCGGGTTATTCGCATGGCGCTGGGCATGGGCTGCACGCTGCTCACCATTGGCCTCGTGGCTCGCTATCAGGTGGGCAGTACGGCGGCGCAGCGGCCGTCGGTAGGGCCGAATTGTTCCCGGTGGCCAGTTCGACCGCGGTCGTCGATTTGGCTTGCGCATGCACATCCACGTCGATAGTCACCTTTGTTACCGAGGGCACGGCGGCGGTTTCGCGAACCACCATCTGCGCACCCAGCATGGCCAAGATCTGCAGCAACTGCTCCACACTCACGGCGCCGGGGTTGCGCTCGATGTCAGCCACGCGAGACTGCACGACACCCAGACGCCGGGCGAGTTCGGCCTGCGTCATCTGTCGCGACTTGCGCAACGACTTGAGCTGCAGTTGCAACTGGCTGGAGAACTGGACGGGATAGTCCATAAATTTTATCGGCTAGCGGTGATTTCCACAGCATATCGCCTTAATACGATTAAGGCAAGAAATCGCCTTAAGGCGATGCCGCGTGCACAGCAACTTGGCGCGGTTACGGAGACGGGCCTATTGCGTCACCGCTCCTTGTCTCTCGAGAAAATTCGTGTGGCGCTCTCTTAGCGCATTGGCCAACCTTTCGGGCCAATGCGTTCTAGGCAAGTGGAGGTACTGTCCCGCAAGATCCTTGTAGACCTTTTCTTGAACCGAATTCGCCACATGCACCATTCCATCGGCGTCTATCGAGAGCAGGTACGCATCGTAGAGCGCGTGTATGTCGGCGCGCAACAGGAGCCCGTTGGAGTACAAGTAGCCGCCACCTATCGCGTAGGGAGTGATGTGCGCCCCTTCTAGCACGGACTCCTCGCTACAGCCGCTCACCGCGCACTTGGTGCCCCATAACTCCTTCAACATCTGCTTGAATCGTTGTTGGCCTTGGCGAACCTGCGTCAAGGCCATCTTGATCTCGTCGGGAGGAATGGGGGGGCTATCAGCCTCATTCATCCGTTCGTTTTTTACGTAGATTCGAGAGCCGCCGCCGGCCTCGCCGCCATACAACGCACTGTCATCGACTTTATCGGGGAAGTGGACTCCAACAAGTCGAAACCTGTCGACGTGAAGCTCGAACAGCTTGTCCCCGTCGCGTGCCGGCTCTGTACCGTGATAGTTGCCTACCCAAACTTCTCGGCGCTGCTTTCCCTTGAAATGAAGAACCACCAAGTCAGGCTCCACGCTCGGCATCGGCCAATGCCAAGTAAAGCCATCCTTGAGCGCCCTACGGTTCGAGGGGTTCAGCGTCAGGCGTTGAACTACTGCTAACTTCGCGTTGGTTCCGGCGAACACCTGTTGCATTGACGTAATTTCGGTGAGCCGACCTTGCAACGGCTGACGAGGCGTGGGCCACAGGCCTTCGACTTCAGACACGCCACAGAACTCCGCCAGGGTATCGAGGAAGTCATCGTTGCCGACGAGTTTCTCGAACTCATCGATGCTGAAGCGCACGCGAGTGCCGCCTTCATCTGTCACCCCACCAGACCCCGTCAGGCGGGCCACGATCTCCGGCGGCAAAGGGTTCCGCTGTGTGCGACTCACATTGATCGTCAATGTGTAGTCGCTCCAAAATCGACCCGCTCGTAACCACGCTTGGGGGGTGTCCGCGGGCTTGACCCCAAAGCAAAGGTCTCCATCGGCCACGTACCAGTCAAATCCCGCATCGTGTAGCCTTGTGGCAGCGACCTGGAAGGCTGCGCGTTGACCTTGCGGAATGTTCCGAACGAAATCGCTCTTGTGCCCAAACTGCGCAGCAAACTCATCAAAGTTCATGTTGTTCATCCTCGCCTATTGAATTGCGACCGCATTACTGAGGTTATGACACAGTTTATCTATGTAGGTGAATTCCAAGCCACGGCCGGAAGTAAGGCGGCATGGCGGCCAGAACCCAAAGCGGCAACCTCAAAGAACTGCGTAACCTTCATCCCCTCTTCGGCGACATGCTGATCGAGGCCATAGAGCAGCATCACGCGCGCGGCTACCTGGACAAACGAGGTGAGCAAGCCAAGACGCATGCCAACCGAGAGAAGGCCCTGCTCAGCCACTTGATCAACAAGGCTTGGGAGTGGGGCTGTACCGACGCGCCCAACCCCTGCCAAGGGGTCAAGGGCTTCAAGGAGACACCCCGTGTCCATCACCGAGATGGTGGAGTCCTTGCAAGCGGCCGGTGAGGTTGTGAATCGGGGCGTCCTGTCAAACGCAGAGCGCGTCTTGAAGGCTCAGGCGCTGGTGCTCAACACGGTGTTTTCAGAGACGGCCCGGCGGGCTGCGCTGAACATAGGCACGCACATAGGCGCGATGGAAACCTACATGCGATTGGCACTCATGGCGCAGAGCCAATCCCGGGCAACCTTTGAAACGCCTGCCGCCATCAAGAACCCGCCCATAGTCTTTGCACGTCAAGCCAACATCAACAACGGGGGCAGCAGCAAGTGAACAATGGGGCCGGGCCGGGCATTTCGCACATTCCGCGTAGGTGTGCGCGAGCGCGTGCCCGGGGGAAACCGCTTCTGCGCCGAACGAACTATCAGGGGACCGCACGAATGGCAGCCAAACGCTGGACACACGAGCAACGCGCACGGCAGGCAGAGCGCATCCGAGCATGGCCGCGTTGGGAAAAATCAACCGGTCCAAGAAGCGATGAGGGCGCGGCAACTGCATCGCGTAACGCCTAGAAGGGGGCTCTTGGACTATTGCGGGAATTGGCTCGACTACTTTCTTCGAATCCCCAAGACAAATAGGTCTCTCGGCAGAGCTACTGAAGACACCGCCTGCATTCGTCGGCCGGCATTTATGTAGAACACGTCTCCACTAGCTTTTGAATCGGCAACTTTCCCTTGTACCCCAAATAGACGGCGCACAGCACAGGTCGATTAACACCAGCCGGAACCGTTGGCGGATCTGCAAGATTCGTGGCAAGTGAGGGGCCACACGCGTCATTGATGCTGCGAATCTTGGAGTCAACGTCTTCCATTTTGCTGCGCAGGTCTCCTAATTGTGAGTTGTAGGAGGACCGTTTCGACTCATACTCGCTGCGTTTGCTCTGGCAGCGGTCACGCATAAGGTCGAAAGCCTCCGGGAATTGCAAGCACTGTCGAAGGTCGCCCTCAGCGCGCTTGACGTACTGTGCTGCGTAGTCAGCCGCCTGTGCCGAAGATGAGGCGTCGCTGGCTCGTCGTCGCAAGCTGTCCAACTCACTTGAGCAGTTTGACCAATCGGCTGCTGTTGCCATAGTGCTAAGCAACAGAATTGCCAACCCTGAGACATAGGCGCCTAGGTGGCGCTTAGACGCGGCCAAGTGCATGTACTCATCCCCTTCGCAGGCATAGTAGCCCACCACTTTCGAGTACTGGCTGCTACACGAAGCCCAGAAACAACAAAGCCCAACCTTGCGGGCCGGGCTAAGTCATTGATTCTATTGGTGGCCTGGGGCGGAATCGAACCACCGACACGCGGATTTTCAATCCGCTGCTCTACCAACTGAGCTACCAGGCCATCTGCTGAAGCTAGCAGTATAGCACTACTTTAAAGCCTCAGGCAACACCGCCGCGTTTGTTGCGAGACAAGTCAACGCCGAGTTGCTTGAGCTTGCGGTACAGGTGGGTGCGTTCCAGCCCGGTCTTTTCGGCGACGCGGGTCATCGATCCGTTCTCGCGGGCGAGGTGGAATTCGAAGTAGCTCTTCTCGAAGGCGTCGCGCGCTTCGCGCAGCGGGCGGTCGAGGTCGAAGCTCTGTTCCGACTGCGGGCCCAGGTCAACCGGCATGCTGGCCGGCAGGCCCAGGCCACCGGTCATGGCGGCTTCCACCGTCAGGCTCACGTCGGGGCCGCGGAAGCTGCTGATGATCGGCGCGTTGGCCAGCACGGCGGGTGCGGGCGGCTTGGGCGGGGTGCGGGCCAGGGCCTGCTCCACGGCGCGCAGCAGCTTTTGCAGCGTGATGGGCTTTTCAAGGAAGGCGGTGGCGCCGTACTTGGTGGCTTCCACGGCGGTGTCGATGGTGCCGTGGCCGCTCATCATCACCACGGGCATGTTCAGCTGGCCGGTGGCGCCCCACTCCTTGAGCAGGGTGATGCCGTCCACGTCGGGCATCCAGATGTCGAGCAACACCAGATCGGGGCGGACGCGCTCACGGGCGCTGCGCGCCTGGGCGGCGTTCTCGGCCAGCTCGATGGTGTGGCCTTCGTCGGTCAGGATTTCCGACAGCAGGGCACGAATGCCCATCTCATCGTCGACTACAAGTATCGTTGCCATGGATGCTCACAACGGTGTTCAAACGCCCCGTGGGTCTGGGGAACTCGCCACCGCAGGATTCCTCTGTTCAGTGAAGCCCGAAAATGATAACGAAACTTGCGCGCCTCCCGGTACATCGTCTTCCCCGTGCTGCGATGGAAGATTGACGATGCGTACTCGCGCGCCGTGTTCGTCGGCGATCTTTTTAACCACCGCCAGCCCGAGGCCCGTGCCTTTGCTCTTGGTGGTGACATACGGCTCGAAGGCGCGTTTGAGCACCTTCTCGCCAAATCCGGAGCCATTGTCCGACACTTTCAGTCGCACGACGCGCAGCCGCCCATCCTCGTGGAATTCGGCTTCGGTTGTGATGTTCACGCGGCCATCTTCGCGCCCCGTCACGGCGTCCAGGCCGTTCTGCAGCAGGTTGTGAATGACCTGCCGCAACTGCGTCGCGTCACCCCGGATGTTGGGCAGCGCAGCCTGCAGGCGCGGCTGCAGCCGGCCCTTGTCAACATCATCGCCATACAGCGCCAGCACCTCGTTCACCAAGCCGTTCAGATCAATCGCCTGAAGCTGCGCGGCGGGCAGGCGCGCGTAGTCGCGGAACTCATTCACCAGCTGCTTCATCGCCTGCACCTGGTTGACGATGGTGGCCACCGAACGCACCAGCAGCGTCTGGTCGGTGGGCTCGCTCAGCTTCGATTCCAGCTTGTGCTGCAAGCGCTCGGCCGACAGCTGGATGGGCGTCAGCGGGTTCTTGATCTCATGTGCCAGGCGCCGCGCCACCTCACTCCACGCGGCTGAGCGCTGCGCCGACACCACCTCGGTGATGTCGTCGAACACCATCAGCCGCGCCTGGCCGGGCAGCATGGCGCCGCGCACCAGCAGCGTGATGCTGTCGTCGCGGTCGCCCACCTGCAGCTCGAAGGACTCCTGCCACAGGTCGCGCTCGCCGTCTTCCGGGTGGCTCTGGTGCAAATCAAACCGCTGCCAGACGGCCACGGCAAAGTCCGCCAGGCCGGGCACATCGGCCAGATCACGGCCCACCCACGCCGACATCGGCGCGCGCAGGATGCGCGTGGCGCCGGGGTTCACGGTGTCGATGTGGCGCTGGCGGTCAAACATGATGACGCCGGCGCTCAGGTTGTCGAGGATGGTCTGCAGCCGGGTGCGCGCAGCCTCCAGCTGGCGCACGCCGCGCTCGGCCTGCTCACGCGCGGTGCCCAGTTGCAGGGTCATGTCGGCGAAGCTGCGGGTCAGGCCGCCCAGCTCGTCGCGTGAGGTCATCACCGGCTTCACGCCCAGGTCGCCCGCGGCCACCTGGCGCATGCCTTCGGCCAGCAGCAGCAGCGGCCGCGCCAGCTGTCGGCCCAGCACAAACGCCAGCAGCACCGCACCGAACACCGAGAGCACCAGCGACAGCGTCAGCGTGCCGATGTACATGCGCCGCAGGCCGTCACGCGCCAGCATGCGCTGCTGGTATTCGCGGTACGCGGCCTGCACGATGAGTGCATTGCTGGTCAGCGCGCGGGGCAGCGGCTGCACCACCATCAGATAGCGCTCGGAGCTGCCGGTGATGGCGATCTGGCCATTGGGGATCCAGGCCACCGCGCGCACGCGGCCTTGCGGGCCGTCACCCGCCAGCACCGGCGGCGCGCCGCCCACGGTGTCGTCCTCCAGGCCTTCGAGCTGGCTGGCCGAGCGGTTGTTGCGCGCCTGGCGCAGCATGGCCACCGAGGGCCGCTCCACCGGAATCGCCGCGCTGCCACCCACCGTCAGCAGCAGCTGGCCGTTGCCGGTAAGCAGCGACACCTCTTGCGCGCCCAGCTGGTCACGCAGCCGTTCCAGCGACAGCAATTCCGGCGGGTTGCCCGGCTCGGCGAACCGGTCAGCGGCATTGCGGGTGCGCGTGGCCAGGTCTACCGACAGCGCATCGAGCGTGCCTTTGCCCAGCGCCAGGCCAGCATCGAGCGCGTTTTCCACGCGGCTGTCGAACCAGGCCTCGATGCTGCGCGAGACGAACTGATAACTCACCGTGTAGATGAGTGCGCCGGGCAGCACGCCCACCAGCGCAAAGATGCCCGCCAGCTTCAGCAGCAGGCGGCTGCCGAACTTGCCGCGCCGCACCCGCAGGAACAAACGCACCGCCGCGCCGGCCAGCACCAGCAGCAGCACCGTGGCCACCGCCACGTTCACCCAGAAGAGCCAGCCGATGTGGCGCTCGTACTGCATCGGCCCCTGGGTGAGCAGCGACAGCACAAACGCCAGCACCAGGCCCATGCCCGACACCGCGAGCACCGCAATGCCCCAACCCCAGCGGGACGAAGTTTTCATGGTGCGTGGGCGAGTGACGCGGTCAGGTCAATCAATCTTGAGGGTGCGTTCCACCGCCAGCCGCCAGTCAGACTGGGCAGCCAGGTCCAGCTGCATCGGCCGCGGCAGCTGCGAGCTGTCGAGGCGGTAGCTGAACTCGAGGTAGTAGCGCTCACCGGCATCCACCTGATCGGCTTCGGCGATCTTCCAGCGGCTGACACGGGAAATCATGGCCATGGCGGCCTGCTGCGTCGGAAAGCTCTGGCTGAGCGCGCCGAAGCTGACCCGCCAGCTGGACGTGAGTGGCTGGTAGGCCACGCGCCAGCTGCGGCTGGCCCGAGACACGCGCTCGTCGCGCCAGTACCAGCGCCCCCGATACACATTGGCCTGCGCCGTGAAGTACAGCGGCACGCCGCGGTGCAGCGCTTCTTCCACCGCCTTGCTCAAGCTCAGGCGCACATCGAAGTCGATGCTGATGCCCTGGCTGTCTTGCCGGGACGCTTCGAGTGAGAGCAGGTCAATGGACTGCGCCTGCGCCGGCACCGCCAGCAGCAGGCTGAAGAGCAGCGCCAGCGGCATCAAGACCCGCGCAAGGCCCCGCGCGAAGACCTGCGTGAGACAGGCACGCCAAACGGCCACTCGCGTACAGACACGGTGGCCGGAGCATCCAGAAACCGTCTCGGTACAACTCACGGGTGGGCTCAGTGGCGATCAGGCTTGCGCAGCAGCGCGTAGTAGAAGCCGTCAGCCAGACTGGCCGCGGCGGCGTGCTGGGGATTGTCGGCGAGCGGGAGCAGATGCCCCGGTGATTCCGGGTTGACCCGGAGGCCTTCCGCGGCGTGTCGTTGCAAAAACGCATCGACTTGATGGTCGCCCTCGTCACGGAAGATGGAGCAGGTTGCATACAGCAACACACCGCCCGGCTTGACCAGCGGCCACAGCGCGTCCAGCAGCTCGGCCTGGGTGCGGGCCAGCGCGGCCACGTCGTCAGGCCGGCGCAGCCAGCGGATGTCGGGGTGGCGCCGCACGATGCCCGAGGCCGTGCACGGGGCGTCCAGCAGCACGGCGTCAAACAGCTCGCCGTCCCACCAGCTGGCCACGTTGCGGGCATCGGCAGCGCGGGTGCGGGCGTTCAGGCCCAGGCGCTCCAGCGTTTGCTGCACGCGGGTCAGGCGGGTGGCGTCGGTGTCCAGCGCCAGCATGTCCACGTCGGCCAGCTCCAGCACGTGTGCGGTCTTGCCGCCGGGGGCCGAGCAGGCGTCCAGCACCCGCGCGCCCGGGGCCAGGCCCGCGCCGATCAGCAGTGCAGCCGAACGCTGGGCCGACAAATCCTGCACCGACACATCGCCCTGGGCAAAGCCCGGCAGGCGGTCCACGCCGCAGGGCTGGGTCAATACGATGGCCTGCTCCAGGCCGGCGCCCTCCACCGCGTGGCCGCTGATGCCCTCGGCGCTCAGGCGCGCCAGGTAGTCGGCCACGTTGCACCGCCGGGCATTCACCCGCAGCGTCATCGGCGGGCGGCGCTGGGCTTCGGTCAGCAGGGTTTGCCAATGCGCGGGCCAATCTGCCTTGACGCGGTCGATCCACCAGGCCGGGTGGTTCCAGGCGCCCTGGGGTTGGCGGGCGGCCTGGGCCACCACGGCGTCGCGCTCGCGGATGAAGCGGCGCAGCACGGCGTTGATGAAGCTCGCGGCGGCCGGCACCTTCTTGCGCGCGGCCGTCACGGCCTGATCGACCAGCGTGTGGTCGGGGTATGGCGGCGCTTCGTCGGGCCACAGCAGGGCCAGCGACGACACCAGCAGCGCGTCCACGGCGGCAGGCGGGTTGCGTGGCGCCAGGATTTCGCGGGCAGCCGTGGCGCTGCCCAGGCGGCGCAGCACCGCAAAGGCCAGCGCTTGGGTGCCGGGGCGAGAGACCGCCGGCACCTGAGCCAGCACGTCGGTCAAAGAGCGGCCACCACGAACGGCAGCCACGGCGTCAGCGGTCAGCGCCAGCAGGCGCGACAGCGGGGGGGAAGCAGGGGAAGGAGAATTCACCGCAGGAGTCTAACCATCCCACCCAACAGGGTCGAAGCGATTGGCCCACAATCGGCGTTCCGACACCGCACGGTCGCTCTCAGCGACCCAGGAGCCACGGCATGCCTCAAGACACGCCCGAACAAGCCGCCCCGAGCCGCGGCGCATTGATGTTGAACGAAGCTGATCTGTCCGCTCAGCCCGCTTCCGAGCGGATCCGCTACCGGCTGGTGAATGCCGGCCGCCGCTATCACGCCAACGACAATATCTCCGAGTTCGTGCGTGAGGGTGAGCTGAAAGAGCTGAAGGCCGAAGTGCAGGCCAAGATGGCCGAGGTGTTGAAGGCCCTGGTGATCGACACCAGCAGCGACCACAACACGCAGGAAACGGCCAAGCGCGTGGCCAAGATGTTCATCGAGGAAGTCTTCCGCGGCCGTTACCAGCCGATGCCGGACGTGACCGAGTTCCCGAACATCTCGCGCCTGAACGAGCTGATGATCGTCGGCCCGATCACCGTGCGCAGCGCCTGCTCGCACCACATGTGCCCGATCATCGGCAAGATCTGGATCGGCGTGCTGCCCAATGAGCACTCGAACCTGATCGGCCTGTCGAAGTACGCCCGCATCGCCGACTGGATCATGTCGCGTCCGCAGATCCAGGAAGAGGCCGTCATCATGCTGGCCGACGTGCTGCAAGAGCGCGTCAAGCCCGATGGCCTGGCCCTGGTGATGGAAGCCGACCACTTCTGCATGCACTGGCGTGGCGTGAAGGACACCGACTCCGCCATGGTCAACAGCGTGATGCGCGGGGCCTTCCTGAAAGACCCGAACCTGCGCCGCGAATTCCTGTCGTTGCTCTCCAAGAAGGACTGACCATGCTTGTACGCCTCATGTACGCGAGCCGCGCCGCCAATGCCGTGCAGCACGACGAACTGCTCACCATCCTGAAACAGTCCAAGCAGACCAACCCGGCTGCCGGCGTGACGGGTGTGCTGTGCTACTCGGACGGCATCTACATCCAGGTGCTGGAGGGCGGCCGTGCAGCCGTCAATGCGCTCTACAACAAGATCGTCAGCGACACCCGCCACACCGACGCGACGCTGCTGAGCTACGAGGAAATCGCCGAGCGGCGCTTCGCCGGCTGGTCGATGGGCCAGGTCAACATGACGCGCCTGAACCCGGCGATGCTGTTGAAGTACTCGGAAACCGCCACGCTCGATCCGTACGCCGTGTCGGGCCGTGCCACGGCCGCACTGTTCGAGGAAATGGTGGCTACCGCGGCCATCATGGGCCAGGCCTGATCAGACCCGGGCGGTGGGCTTGAACCTGAACAAGCCCACCAGCAGGCGGGTCGGGAAGGCTTGGATCGCCTCGTTGTAGGCATCGGCCTGCTCATTGAAGCCCTGCCGCGCATACCCGATGCGCGGCCCCAGCTCTTCCAGCTGCTTGCGCAGCGGCCGCACCGGGTCGGTGTGCGCCACCTCGGGGTGCTGCTCCACCAGGGCTTGCACCCGCGCCAGCGGTGAGCCCAGCTCACTCTCGGCCAGCACCCACGCAGACAAGGCTTCCGCCGCACTCGGGCGGGCGCGCACCGTGCGCGCCGCTTCCTGCTGCTTCAGCAAGGCCGCTTCCAGCGCCTGCACCGTGTTGGCCTCCGCGGCCATCGGCTCACGCAGGGCTTCGATCATGGGCTCCAGCGCAGCCGAGCGGCGCGTCAGCAATTCGTCGATCTGGCCCCAGGCCGTGACCAGCGCCGTGCGCAGCCGCACCAGCCGGTTGTAGGCGCCCACCATCCAGCCCATCAGCACGGCCAGCAGCGCCAGGCGCAGCAGCCAGTCCCACAGGTCAGGCCACAGCGCGGCCATCTCAGCCAACCGCCTGAACGGCGGCCTGAACAGCCGTGCTGGCCAGCCATTCGGCATGGCCCGCCGCGCGCAAGGCACATGCCGGGCATTCACCGCAGCCGTGGCCCCAGGCATGGCGCACGCCACGCTCGCCGAGGTAGCAGGTGTGGGTGTGTTCGGCAATCAACTCGTTGAGCTGGTCACCGCCGAGTTGCTTCGACAAGGCCCAGGTCTGCGCCTTGGTCAGGAACATCAGCGGGGTTTCCAGCGTCATCGGTGTGTCCAGCCCGAGGCTGAGCGCCACCTGCAGCGCCTTCAAGGTGTTGTCGCGGCAATCCGGGTAGCCCGAATAGTCGGTCTCGCACATGCCGCCCACCAGCACCGAGGCGCCACGGCGGTACGCCAGCGTGGCCGCAAAGCCGAGGAACAGCAGGTTGCGGCCGGGCACGAAGGTATTGGGCAGGCCGTTGGCTTGCAGCTCGATGGCGCGTTCGCTGGTGAGCGCGGTGTCAGAGATCTGGCCCAGCAGCGACAAATCCAGCACATGGTCGTCGCCCAGGCGCGCGGCCCACTGCGGAAACTGCTGCTTGATCTGCTCGCGCACGGTCAGCCGGCAATCCAGCTCGATGCGGTGGCGCTGGCCGTAGTCGAAGCCCAGCGTCTCCACCTGCGCGAATCGCTCAAGTGCCCAGGCCAGGCAGACGGTGGAATCTTGCCCGCCCGAGAACAGCACCAGCGCCTTGCGACCGGCGGCTGCTGCAGGGTTCACGGCGCCCGCCGGCGTACTCACGAACGCACCTCGCCCTGGCCCAGCACCACCCACTTCATCGAGGTCAGGCCTTCCAGGCCCACCGGGCCGCGGGCGTGGAACTTGTCGGTGCTGATGCCGATTTCGGCGCCCAGCCCGTACTCGAAGCCGTCGGCAAAACGCGTGCTGGCATTCACCATCACGCTGGCCGAATCCACTTCGCGCAGGAAGCGCATCGCGCTCGGGTGGTGATTGGTCAGGATGGCGTCGGTGTGGTGCGAGCCGTACTGGTTGATGTGCGCGATCGCCTCATCCAGGCTGGCCACCACCTTCACGCTGATGACGGGCGCCAGGTATTCCTCGGCCCAGTCGGCTTCGGTGGCGTCGGCCAGCATGGCGCCGGGCACCGCCTGCAGCACGGCCTTGGCAGCGGCGTCGCAGCGCATCTCCACACCCTTGGCCGCGAAGATGGCGCCGATCTGCGGCAGGAAGGCCGCCGCGCTGTCGGCATGCACCAGCAGGCTTTCGGTGGCGTTGCAGGGGCTGTACTTCTGGGTCTTGGCGTTGTCGGTCACCACCAGGGCCTGGGCGATGTCGACCTGCGCATCGATGTAGGTGTGGCAGTTGCCGTCCAGGTGCTTGATGACCGGCACCTTGGCCTCGGCGCTGATGCGCTCGATCAGGCCCTTGCCGCCACGCGGAATGATCACGTCGACAAACTCGGGCATGGCGATCAGCCGGCCCACGGCGGCGCGGTCGGTGGTTTCCACCAGCTGCACGGCGGTGGCGGGCAGGCCGGCCGAGACCAGCGCCTGCTGCACCAGCTTCCACAGCGCGAGGTTGGAATGCAGCGCTTCAGAGCCACCCCGCAGGATGCAGGCGTTGCCACTCTTGATGGCCAACGACGCCGCCTCGATCGTGACGTTCGGGCGGCTTTCGTAAATCATGCCGAACACGCCCAGCGGCACGCGCATCTGGCCGACGCTGATGCCGGTGGGGCGGCGCTTCACGCCGGTGATTTCGCCCACGGGGTCGGGCATGGCGGCGAGCTGGTCGCAGCCCTCGGCGACCGTGTCGATCACCTTGGCCGGCAGGCGCAGGCGGTCGACCATCGGGCCGGCGAGGCCGTTGGCCTCGGCAGCGGCAATGTCCACCGCATTGGCGGCCTGCAGTGGCTCGCCGGCGTCACGCAGCAGGCGGGCCAGCTCGGTCAGGGCGGCATTCTTGGCGCGGGTGCTGGCCCGGGCCATGGCCGTGGCGGCTTCGCGGGCGGCAGCGCCCATCTGGGCCATGTAGGCAGGGATGTCGTGCGGGGTGCTCATGCTCCGGATTATCCCGGATGCGGCCCGGCCTTGCGGCGGGCCGCCGCAGCCTCACAACAACACGCCGGCCAGCTTCTGCAGGCGGTCATCCGCCTGGGCATACAGGCCGTCGTGGCGCTGCGCGCCGGCACGGGCCAGCTCGCCGCTCACCAGCAACTCCGCCCGCAACTGCTGCGCGCGCTGGGGCGCCAGGCCCGGCACCTGCAGCGCCTGGCGCTGCCAGCGGCTGGCCACTTCGGGCTGGCCATGGCGCGAAGCCAGCAGCGACAAGGCCGCCAGCGCGCGCGCCTGCAGCTCGGGGCGATTGGCGTGGCGGGCTGCGTCGGTCACCTGCTCGGCGGCTTGCGCCAGCGCGGGCTGAGCCACCGAATCAGTGATGCGCGCCAGGTCTTGCAGCGCCGCTGCACGGTCGTCGAGTGAGGTCATCTGGCCCACCTGCGCCAGCGCATCGGCCAGGGCCTGCTCACCCGCCTGACGCTGGCCCAGCGTGCGCGCCGTGTGGTGCCAAAGGCCCAGCAGGTGCACCGAGGTGGGCCCGGGCAGGGTTTGCTGCTGCAGCTGCACCAATTGCGCGGCCAGGCCGTCGGCCGTGGCACGGTGGCCGGCGGCGGCATGGCGCTCAGCCTGCGCAGCCAGGGTGTCACCAAGGGCCTGCATCCACACGGTCACGGCGCGGCTGCGTTGCTCGTCGTTCTCGATGGCCTTGGCGCTGTCAGACGCCAGTTGCAGGAAGCCCTGTGCGAGGGTGTCGGGTAGATCGGGCTGGCGAGCCAGCACCGCGGCCACGGCCGAGCCGGCCTCAGCGCGCGTCAGCGCATCCGTCACACCGGCCAGGCGGGTGCGCAGCAACTCGGTGCGTCGGCGGGTTTCAATCGCCGGCGCTTCCTGGATGGCCCAGGCTTCGATCTGCAATTCGGTCGCCAGCAGTCGGGCCAGCACCGCGGTGTCGCTGCTGCGCGCACGCCAGCTTTTGAGCGTGTCCAGCACTTCCTGGCCGCGGCGGGCCTGGCCCATCTCGGCCAGCCCCAAGGCGAAAGTGCCCACCAGCTGGGCCTTGTCGGCGGCGCCCAGCCCGGCTGTCACGTCGTCGCCAGCGGGCACCACGGCGGGCGGCAGGCCCGGCTCCATGTCCACCAGGGCCTTGGCCAGCGCCGCGCTGCGCGTCGCCGGTGAAGCCTGCCCCAGGCCGCGCACCAGCGAGGCCTCGGCCTGCTGGCTGGCCATCATCACGGCGGCTTCGGCCATGTCGCCGCCGCCGGCCTCGGCGTCACCCGCCGCGGGTGGCGCCACGTTCATTTGGGCCAGCAGCGCGTCCAGATCCTGCACCTTGATGTTGCGCGGCTTGGCCACCAGCGCACCGGCGCTCGGCCCGACCAGGCGGGTGGCACCAAAGCCCAGGCCAAAACTCAGCACCGCCAGCGACACCACCACCACGCCCACCATCGCGGGCTGCTGGGCAAAGCGCGCCAGGCGGCCCTGCTCGCGGCCGTACTGGCGCTCCAGCTCGGCGCGGATCTGCCGGCGCATCGCCTGCTCCATCGCCTCGCGGTTGAATTTCTTGGCGTCGGCCTGCTCGCGGGCCACGGTCTGCTCCAGCCGGCCGCGCTCTTCTTCCAGCAGCTTCTTGCGCAACTGCAGGTCGGCATTCACCTTGTCGACGTACACGCCGCAGGCCGGGCATTGGCGCTCCGGCCCCATGTCGGCGCGGGCTCCGCAGGCGGGGCATTCGGTGGTCGGATCGACCACGTCTTCGCCCAAGGGCTTCAGGCTCAGCACCGGCACCACTTCCACCCGCAAGCCGATGGCTTCGAGGTCGGTGCGGGCCTTGTGGGCGCGTGAACGCGGCACTTCCTTGCCCAGCTGCACACGCGGCTGGGTGGCCAGCGCCTGCGTCAGGCGGTCGATCTTGGTGGCGGGCATCTGGCCCTGGTCCAGCGCCATCTGGCGAACCTGGTCCACCGACACGCCGCTGCGGCGGGTCGCAAAAACATCGAACAACGGCTCGTCGGTCGGCGAAACCGACGCCGGCATGCTCTGTGACATGGTGACTCCTACTGCTCCGGCCCCGACGCTTGCGGTGGGTGCACGGCCTCCCTAGAAGTCACAAATGCTAACAAAGCCCGGTCAATTGGCGCCTAATCTGCATCAAACAGCGCCCGATATTCAATGCAGAAGCGACAGCACCCACAGCCAGAACGGCGCCACCGCCACGAAGGCCAGGGTCGACAGCACGTTGACCGCCGCGGTCTCACCCTCCAGCGCGCGGTAGCGCTGCGCGAACATCAGCGCGTTGCTGCCGGCCGGCAGGCTGGCCATCAAGACCAGCACCGACAAGGTCAGCCCGCGCAGGCAGAACACCCCCCAGGCCACGGCCAGCACCAGCGCCGGTTGCAGCAGCAACTTGATGCCCGAGATGGTCAGCGCGCCGGCCAGTGACTTGGGCAGGCCCAGGTAGGCCAGCGACATGCCGATCAGCGTCAGGCACAGCGGCACCACCGCCGAGCCCAGCACCTGCAGCACCTCAGCCACCGGCTCGGCCAACCCAAGGCCGGTGAGGTTCCAGGCCAGGCCCACCAGCACGGGCAGCACCACCGGGTGAATGAGCGCATTGCGCGCCGTGCCCAGCAGCACCTGCCCCAGGCCAGCCGCACCATCGGCATGGGCGCGCGCCAGGTCCATCTCGACCAAGGTGGTGACGACCAGCAACAGCACCAGCGCATGCACGCTGACCAGCGTCAGGTGCAGGCCCAGGCCGGCTTCGCCGAGGATGCCGGCGGCCAGCGGAATGCCGATCTGCACCGAGTTGCCGAAGCTGGCCGTGATGGCACGCACCGCCGGCGCGGCCACCGGCGCCCCGGCGTGGCCAGGTTGCCCGGCTCGCCACTTCTGCCAGCCATACACACCCAGCATCACGCCCACCACCGGCAGGAAAAACGCACTCAACATGCCCCAGGGCAAATGGGCCAGATCAACCCGCGCCGTGGCGCGAAAGAACAACGCCGGCGCAAACAAATAGAAGGCCGCGTTCGACAGCACACGGGCCGGATCGGCGGATTCATCACCCAGCCAGCGCAGCCGGCCGACCACCCAGCCCAGCACCACGATGGCCACCAATGCGAGCAGTTTGTAGAGGATGGGCAGGGTCATGGTGCGGCTTCAACAGGCAGGTTTTGCATGATGCCTTGGCCTGATCTGCTCGCCTGTGCGTGGTGTCCACACACCCAACATCCCTTGTACGGCTTTGTCACGGTCCTGACACGGTGGCTTCACAGAATCGCGCCGCTTGAGCCCTTCAAGGGCCGCCAATCAACCTGTCAGGAACGGATACTTCGATGAGCCACGATCACCAACCCACCCGCCGCCACATGCTGCGTTTCCTGGCCGGCGCGCCCATGCTGCCGCTGGCCTCGTCGCTGGCCAGTGCAGGCCTGCTGACCGCCTGCGGCGGCAGCGACGACCCGACGCTGACGGCTGCCAGCTTCACCACGATGGCTGCGCCCACGCTGGCCAACGCCGCTGCCATGGCCACCACCACCGTCACGGGCGGCCTGGTTGCCAACTTCAGCGACGGCAGCAAGCAGGAATACAGCCTGGGCTACGCCTCGTTCTTCAAGACCGGCGATCTGGTGCCGGACGGCAAGGGCGGCACCGTGGTGGCCGGCGGCTACTACAACATCAAGAACGAGCCGATCCTGGACACCTCGGTGGCCGGCACCTCGCGCCAGTTCTTCTCGGACAGCCCGGACGGCACCTCGCTGCTGACCGTCGCCAACCCGACCGTGGCCGGCGTCAAGGGCAACACCGTGTTCGCCGTGGTGCAGTTCGAATACACCACCCGCAACCTGGCGCAGTCGTCGATGTACGGCCTGCTGCCCTCGCCCATCGCCGTGCTGACGCTGGACCAGGACAAGTCCACCGGCAAGCTCAGCCTGGTCAAGTACAGCAACGTCGACACGTCCGGCGTGAACGGCCTGTGGATCACCTGCGGCTCCAGCCTGTCGCCGTGGAACACCCACCTGTCGAGCGAAGAGTACGAACCCGATGCCACGCTGGCGGTGAACGCCCAGCTGCAGGGCTACAGCCTGAACACCTTCGGCGATGCCACCAAGGCCAGCCCGTACCACTACGGCCACCTGCCTGAAGTCACCGTCAACCCGGACGGCACCGGCACCATCAAGAAGCACTACGGCACCGGCCGCATCTCGAAGGAGCTGGTCTGCGTGATGCCTGACAACCGCACCGTGCTGATGGGCGACGACTGGACCAACGGCGGCGCCTTCATGTTCATCGCCGACAAGGAGAAGGACCTCTCCGCCGGCACGCTGTACGTGGCCAAGTGGACGCAGACCTCGGGCACCGGCCCGGGCGCCGCCACGCTGACCTGGATCAAGCTCGGCAGCGCCACGAGCGCCGAGATCAAGGCCCTGGTGGACGGTGGCATCAAGGCCGCCGACATCATGGACGTGAAGACGGTCGACCCGGTCGACACCACCTACACGAAGATCCCGTACAGCGGCAAGTTCAACTGGATCAAGGTCAAGCCGGGCATGGAGAAGGCCGCCGCCTTCCTGGAAACCCACCGCTATGCGGCCCTGATGGGTGGCTCGCTGGGCTTCACCAAGTGGGAAGGCACCACCGTGAACGCCAAGGACAAGGTCGCCTACATCGCCATGTCGCGCATCGAAGCCTCGATGCTCAACGGCTCGGGCGACGTGAAGGTGCAGGGCCCGTACTCGGGCGCCGTGTACGCACAGAACCTGAAGGGTGGCCAGAAGGACACCGCCGGCGCCGCCATCACCAGCGAATGGGTGCCGGTCGACATGGCTGCCGTGCCGGCCCTGATCAGCGAAGACCTGGGTGCCACGGCCACCACGCCGTACCCGATCAAGGCTGCACAGGACGCCCTGGGCAACTATGCCAACGCGGACAAGATCGCCACGCCGGACAACCTGAAGTTCTCGCCGAAGCTGCGCACGCTGTTCATCGGCGAAGACAGCAACACGCACGTCAACAACTTCGTGTGGGCCTACAACGTCGACACCAAGACGCTGAGCCGCGTGCTGTCGGCCCCGGCCGGCGCCGAGTGCACGGGCCTGTTCGTGGCCGATGACATCAACGGCTTCACCTACGTTCTGAGCAACTTCCAGCACGTGGGTGACTGGGAAACGCCGATGCACAACATCGTCAAGCCGACGCTGGACCCGCTGGTGCGCGCCAACTACGCCGACCGTTTCGCCTCGGCCGTGGGCTACCTCACCACCACCGGCACGCAGATCAAGCTCAACGCCTGAGCCTGACAGCGCCAACAAAAACGGGCCCCTCGGGGCCCGTTTTTTCGTGAGGCAGAAGCCGCTTATTCGGCCGCAGCCGCCTTCTTGGTGGTCTTGCGGGCAGCTGGCGCCTTGGCGGCACGTGGTTCGAACTCGAAGCCGACCTTGCCTTCCTTCTTGTCCCAGGCCAGGAAGGCCTTGAACTTGCGCTTGGTCTTGTTCGAGACGAAGTTCTCCAGCAGGTCGGTCTTGCCAACCGTCAGCAGCTTCTGCACCTGCTCATGCGGCACCGGCTGCTGCAGGATGATCTTGCCGGTCTTGAAGTCGCAGGTCGCGGGCACCGCCACCGAGCGTTCGCAGACGTAGTTGCTGCCGTGCTCGAACACATGGCCCGCGCACTTCGGGCAGGCGCCCAGGCTGGTCTGGCCGGTGAAGTCGACGGGCTCGCCCTCCTCGGCCTGCTTGGCGTCGTCACCAAAGTCGAATTCGAGCTTCCAGTTGCGGATCTCGTCGTCGAACACCAGCTTCATCTCGGCCGTGAAGGGCCAGCCCGCCTTGGAGCGGAAACCTTCCAGCGGGCCGATCTGCTTGTTCGCCAGGAATTGCTCCACCTCGGGCAGCTCGAAGCTGCGGCCCGCCGGGATCTTGGTGATCGAGAAGCCGCAGCCTTCTGACGCGCCGTCCTTGCCCGTGCAGGTGAAGCGGCGGTAGTTTTCCTTCACCACCCCCTCGCAGTTCGGGCAGGCGGTCTTCAGTGTGGCGTAATCGCCCGGGATGGTGTCGCGGTCGTACTCCTTGGCCTTCTTGACGATGCGCTCGGCCATCTCGGCGATGCCTTGCATGAAGACATCGCGCTGCAGCTTGCCCTGCTCCATCTCGGAGAGCTGGTGCTCCCACTGGCCGGTCAGGTCAGGGCGGAACAGGTCTTCCACGCCCAGGCCGCGCAGCAGCGTCATCAGCTGGAAGGCCTTGGCCGTGGGCACCAGTTCGCGGCCTTCGCGCAGCATGTACTTTTCCAGGATCAGACCTTCAATCGTCTGCGCGCGGGTGGCTGGCGTGCCCAGGCCCTTTTCGGCCATGGCTTCGCGCAGTTCGTCGTCGTCGATCATCTTGCCGGCGCCTTCCATGGCGCTCAGCAGGGTGGCTTCGGTGAAGCGGGCGGGCGGGCGCGTCTTGCTGGCGTTCACGCTCACATGCTCGTTGGGCACCTGCTCACCCGGCAGCACAGCCACCAGGTTGGCGTCTTCGTCCTGCGCTTCCTTGCCGTAGACGGCCAGCCAGCCCGGGTTGACCAGCACCTTGCCGTTGGTCTGGAAATGGTGCTCGGCACCCGGCGCACCGATCTTGGTGATGCGGGTGGTGACCATGAACTCGGCCGGCGGATAGAACACCGCGATGAAGCGCTTGACGACCATGTCGTACAGCTTGGCTTCGATCTCGGTCAGGCTCTTCGGGGCCTGCAGCGTCGGAATGATGGCGAAGTGATCCGACACCTTGGCGTTGTCGAAAACGCGCTTGGTGGGCTTCACATAGCCTGCGTTGAGGCCCTTGCGGGCATGCATGGCCAGCTCGCGCAGCGGACCGGGCAGGTCTTCGCTGGCGATCATCTCGAAGGTCTGCTTGACCGTGCCCAGATAGTCTTCCGGCAGCGCGCGTGAATCGGTACGCGGGTAGGTCAGCACCTTGTGCTTTTCGTACAGCGCCTGGGCGATCGACAGCGTTGTCTTGGCCGAGAAGCCGAAGCGGCTGTTGGCCTCGCGCTGCAGGGTGGTCAGGTCATAGAGCAGCGGGCTGCTCTGGTTGCTCGGCTTGGCCTCTTCCGTGACGGTGCCGGTCTTGCCCAGCACCGCTTCGCTGATGGCGTTGGCCTGCGCTTCGGTCCAGATGCGGTCGGCGCGGCGGTCGGCCTCGGGCACCGGGTTGCCGGCGTCAGGGCCGATGGCCTTGTCCTTCTTGTAGTTCGGATCGAACCACTTGCCTTCGTAGCTGCCAGCGGCAGCCTCGAAGCCGGCTTTGACTTCCCAGTAATCACGGGCCACGTGCTTGCGGATCTTTTCCTCGCGCTCGACCACGATGGACAGCGTCGGCGTCTGCACCCGGCCCACGGTGGTCAGGAAGAAGCCGCCATCGCGTGAATTGAAGGCCGTCATGGCCCGCGTGCCGTTGATGCCCACCAGCCAGTCGGCCTCCGAGCGGCTGCGGGCGGCATCGGCCAGGCCCAGCATCTGCTCGTCGCTGCGCAGCTTGTCGAAGCCGTCGCGGATGGCCTGCGGCGTCATGCTCTGCAGCCACAGGCGCTGCACCGGCTTGTTCACCTGCGCCTTGGCCGTGCCGGCGTACTGCACGATGAGGCGGAAGATCAGTTCACCCTCGCGGCCCGCGTCACAGGCGTTGATGAGGCTGGTGACGTCCTTGCGCTTGACCAGCTTCACCACGGCGCTCAGCCGGGCCTTGGCCTTGTCGATCGGGGCGAGGTCGAAGTGGGGCGGCACCACCGGCAGGTTGGCGAAGCTCCACTTGCCGCGCTTGACGTCGTATTCCTCGGGCGCCTTGATTTCCACCAGGTGACCAACCGCCGAGGTGACGACGTACTGGTCATTCTCGAAGTGGTCTGCGGCTTTTTCGAACTTGCCGGACACGGGCGTCAGCGCGCGCACGATGTCCTGCGCCACGCTGGGCTTTTCCGCAATGATCAGTGACTTGCTCATGTGTATGTGTTCGTGTTCCAGACGGGTCCTTGCAAACCCGTGCCTACAATCGGCCGTCTCGCGCGCTCACGTGTACACGCGCACGCGCCCATGCTTTCAATGTACCCAATGAAGCCTGCCAAGCAAGCCCCTTCTCGCGCTACCCCTGCGGCCCCATCAGCCACGGCCAAGGGCCGTCGCATCCAGGTTCGCCGCAGCGGCGTGCATGGCAAGGGTGTTTTCGCCGTGCAAGCCCTCGAACCTGGCGAGGTGCTCATCGAGTACACCGGCCAGCTGATCGACTGGGACGAAGCGCTGCGCCGCCATCCGCACAACCCGATGGATCCGCACCACACCTTCTATTTCCAGATCGAGGGCGGCCAGGTGATCGACGCGCTGTACGGCGGCAACGCCTCGCGCTGGATCAACCATGCCTGCAACCCGAACTGCGAAGCTGAAGAGCGTGACGACGGCCGCGTCTTCATCAAGGCGCTGCAACCCATCGCCCCGGGCGAAGAGTTGTTCTACGACTACGGGCTTACCATCGACGAGCGCTACACGCCGAAGCTGAAGGCGCGTTACGCCTGCCACTGCGGCGCGCCTGACTGCCGCCGCACGATGCTGTCGCCCAAGCGTCCGGGCCGGGGCTGACCGACCGATGAGCGTGCTCACGCCGGGCGACTGGGGCATCGAGGCCTTGTGGTCTGCGCTGCAGCCGGTGTGGCCGGGCCTGAGCGTGGAGCTGGTCGACGAGATCGGCTCGACCAATGTCGAACTGACTGACCGCCTGCGCCGCCTGGCGGTGGTGCATGCCGGCGGCCAGGTGCCTGACGACGCCGTGCTGCCCGTGCTGCTGGTGGCGCGCCGCCAGACCAGCGGCCGCGGCCGCCTGGGCCGCCCGTGGCTGGCCGACCCCGACAGCGCCCTCACCGCCTCGTTGTGCCTTCCGATTGACCGCGCCGATTGGTCGGGGCTGTCGCTCGCCGTGGGTGTGGCGCTGGCAAATGCACTTGATGCGACTGGCCAGCACCTCGGCCTGAAGTGGCCGAATGATTTGTGCCTGCGCGATGCCAGCCAACCACTGGGCCGCAAGGCCGGCGGCGTGCTGATCGAGGCGGTGAACGTGGGCCATCGGCGCATCGCGGTCATCGGCTTCGGCCTGAATGTGCGCCACCAAACCGTGCCCGACCGCCCCACCGGTGCGCTCACCGAAATCTGGCCCGAGGCCACGCCACCCGCCACCCTGGCCCGCGTGATGCCCGCCCTGCTCCAGGCCCTGCAGCGCTTCGACCAGCAAGGCTTTGCCCCGTTCCTGCCCGCTTACGCACCGCTTGATTTGCTGAGCGGCTTGCCCGTGGCCACCACCGACGCGCAGTGCCCCGCCGGCATTGCCCGCGGCGTGGACACCGATGGCGCGCTGCGCGTGCAGCAGGGCGAGCGGATGCACCGCATCGTCAGCGGCGAGGTGAGCGTGCGTGCGCATGCCACCGAGCTGCCACCAGCGCCGGGCCACTGACAACGATGCTGCGCCTGGTCATCCTGCTGCTGTTGCTGGCCAACCTGCTGTTCTGGGCAGGCCACCAGCCCGCCGTGCGCGACGCGCTGGGCATGCCCGCCGTGGGCGACAGCGAGCCTTATCGGCTGCAACGCCAGATCAACGCCGACGCGCTGCGGGTGGTGTCATCCGAAGGTCTGCCGGCGGTTGCTGCGGGCCGCGCCAATGGCGGCAACACGGCGACGGGGTCGGGCAATTCGGCGGCGGGGGCTGCGGCCTCAAGCGCGGCTGCCAGCGGTGTGGCGGCTGTTGCGGCCAGCGGGGTGGCGTCCGGTGCGCCGGCGTCTTCAGCGTCGGCCGCGAGTGCCGCAAGCTCATCAGCCACGGCTTCGGCTGCCTCCCCAGCGTCCGCCGCCTCCCTGCCCGCCTTCGCAGCCGCCAACAATCCGGCAACTGCCTGCCTGCAAACCACCACCCTGAGCGAAGCCGACGTGGCCACCGCCCAGCGGGAATTGCTGCAAGCCGGCCTGCGCACCGGTGACTGGCTGGACATTCGCCGCGAGAAGCCGGGCCGCTGGATGCTCTACATGGGCCGCTTCGCCGACCGCGATCAGCTGGAACGCAAGGCGGACGAGCTGCGTCGCATGCGTCTGCCGTTCTCCGAGTTCAGCGGCGTGGCCGAATTCACCCCGGGTCTGTCGCTGGGCCAGTTCGGCTCGAATGCCGAAGCCCAGGTGCGGCTGGGCCAGTTGCAGCAGCG
This sequence comes from Ideonella margarita, assembly GCF_038066635.1. Taxonomy (NCBI): domain Bacteria; kingdom Pseudomonadati; phylum Pseudomonadota; class Betaproteobacteria; order Burkholderiales; family Sphaerotilaceae; genus Ideonella; species Ideonella margarita. Next base: position 98,121 of record NZ_JBBUTI010000008.1, read on the forward strand.
CGGTGTGCGCACCGCCCGCGTGGTGGCGCTGGCGCCCGGCCAGGTGGAACACCGGCTGCGCATTGACCAGCCCGGTGCCGCAGGCCCGCGCCTGCTGGCCCTGCGCAGCAACTCACGCTGGCAGGCCTGCGCCGACTGAGGCCTCAGGGCTTCTGAACGCCACGCGGCAGGGCGCCCAGCGCCCAGGCCAGGGCCAGCAGCAGCAAGGCCGCCAAGGCATCCATGCCGCCTCCGCCGCTGTTGCCGCCACTGTTGCTGCCGCCTGAGGTGGTCGTGCCATCGGTGCCGCCGGTGCCTGCGGCTGCTTCGCGGTCCTGGCCGAGTGCCACCGCCGCACGCAATTCCGGCGTGTCGATCCAGCCCGCCACCCAGTCCGGGGGCGCATAACCACGGCCTTGTGCCGCCGCCTGGGCCCATTGCAGGGCTTGCGGGGCATCGAGAATGCCGGCGCCGCAGGTGCTGGTGGTGCACAGGCAGCGGCCCGGGTTGGCGCTGCTGCACGCCGCCATCCAGCTCGACTGCACATGCGGGCGCGCTGAGGCCGTCAGGCCCGCGCTGATCTGCGCCGGCGTCAGACCGGGGTTCACGGCCAGCATCAAGGCCACCGTGCCGCTCACCAGCGGTGCGGCAAAGCTGGTGCCGCTGTGGCGCTCGTAACTGCCCAGGCCGGGGCCTTGCACGCCGGTATTGCCAAGCGTGAACAGGCCGCCATCGGCCAGCAGGCCACCCCACAGGCCGCCGGTGTCGTCGCCGCCCGCCGTCGCGATGCGCAGGCTGGCACCGAAGTTCGAATAGTTGGCCTTGAAGCCGTCGCGGTTCAGCGCCGCCACGCCGATCACCTTCTCGCAATTGGCGGGTCGGGTCGGGGCGGCATGCTGGTTGCCGGCCGCAGCCACCACCACCACGCCCAGCGCCCACAGCTCGTCAATGGCGGTCTGGTAGGCCGCGTTGCAGGCCAGCGCTCCGCCAAAGCTGATGTTCACCACGCGGGCCGGCGTCGGGTTGAGCGGTGCCCATTCGGCGCAGCTGCCGCTGGCATCGGTGCTTGACCAGCGCTGGCACACCGCCAGCCCTGCGGCCCAGCGCATGCCGTCGACGATGTCGGCCACCGAGGCGCCACATTTGCCGGCCACCCGCACCGGCAGGATGCGCGCGGCGGCGTCCATGCCGGCCACGCCCAGCGCATTGCCGGTGCGGGCCGCAAGCAGGCCGGTGACGATGCTGCCGTGCCAGCTGCTGTCCTGCAGACCACAACTCGCGTAGCGGCCAGCATCCTGGGTTTGATCGACCGCGCTGACCCAGTCGCCGGGGTCGCTCGGGTCGGCGTCACGGCCATCGCCGTCGTTGGCATAACCGCGGCCCAGCGCGCTGTCCCAGTCGCTCACCATGTCGAAGCCGGGCAAGAGGCGCTGCGGGTCGAGATCAGGGTGGCTGGTCACGCCGGAATCGAGCACGGCCACCACCGTGGCCGCACTGCCGGTGCTGGTGCTCCAGGCGGTCTGGAAACCCGGCACGCCGCGCAGGCGCGCCGCCAGCACATCAGCATTGCCGCCGCTCACGGGTTGCAGCCACCACTGCTGCGACACGCCGGCAAACAGCGGGTCGTCGGGCAGCAGCACCTGGTCCTGCAGGCGCATCTCGCGCTGGTCGGGCACCACCCAGGCCACTTCGGGCTGCTCGCTCAGCCAGGCCTGCCAGGCTTTGACCTCCGAAGATGTGAGCGCACGCTCAGAACGCAATTCATGCTGGGACGCCCCCACTGCACGCAAGCGCAGCGCAGACAAGCCAGGCGGCGTGGCCGAGGTGGCCAGCAGACGCCGCCACTGGCGCTGCACCCGCTGGCGGGCGGCCACGGTGCTGGCAGCTTCAACCTGGTTGGTCGTGCTCGCCAGCAACGCCGAGGCCCGACCGGCGCCAGCCGGCGCATGCGGCACCGCATCGCGCATCTGCACGATGAAGCCCCGCACGGGCGCAACAGGCACCTCGGCCGTCGCCAGACCGGGTGTCAGTGACGTGGCGGACGACGCAGCGGCATCGCGCCAAGGCGCGGTGGCCAAGGCAGGCCAGGCCAGCGCCAGGGCGACGACGGCCGCCGCACTTCGGGTGATTCGGGGTAACAACATGGGCAATCCGGAGGCTGAGCGGACAGGCGGCCCCCACCCCTGCGGGTGAAGGCCTCTGTTCCTTATCGGCCGGTGTTGCCCAAACCCAAGGCCCGCGCGGATGTGCCCGCGGGGCCGTCAGGCGAATGCCCGCTCAGCGGCGGCGCGGGCGGCCAAGCGCCAGGCCCAGCAAGGCCAGGCCGGCGGCCCACCACGGGGCCATGGCACCGCCCCCACCGCCGCCGGACGACGACGAGGCTGCCGTGACCGTGAGGGTGCGGCTGACGCTGGTGGCCACGCCGGCGCTGTCGGTCACGGTCAGCTGCAGCGTGACGGTGCCGGTGCCGGTGAACTGCAGGGTGGCGGTGGGGTTGGTCGAGCTGCCGACGAAGTTGGCCAGCGTGTTGCCCGCCGTCAGCGTCCACTCATAGCCCTGCACCGTGAGGCCGGTGTCGGCCCTCGAAGCAGAGGCGTCCAGGCCGATGCTGTCACCGACTTGCGGTGCGGTATCACTCAGCGAAAAGCTGGCGACCGGTGCCGCGCTGACGGTCAAGGTCTTCGAGGTCGAGCTCGTCACGCCGGCGCTGTTGGTGACCACCAGTTGCACCACCACCGTGCCCGAGTTCGTGAACTTCAGGCTGGCCTGGGCGGCGTTGGTGGCGCCCTGAAAGCTGGCCAGGTTGGTGCCGGTGGTGACCAGCCATTGGTAGGTGCTCAGGGTCTGGCCGCTGCCGGCCGTGGAGGTGCTGGCGTCCAGCGCCACGGTGCTGCCGATGGCCGGCGTGGCATTCGACACGGTGAAGGCCGCCGTCGGCGACGGGGCGGTGACGCTGAACGAGCGGGTGTCGGTGGAGGTGCGGCCCTGGCTGTCGGTCACCGTCAGGCTGACGGTGACACTGCCGACGCCCGTGCCCAGCAGGCTCACGCTGCTGCCGGTGGTGCCGGTGGTGAACTGCGCCGCCGAGCTGCCGTTGGTGATGCTCCAGGCATAACTGCTGATGGTGGAGCCGCTGACCGCCGACGAGCCGGAGGCATCGATCGTCACGCTGCTGCCCTGGCTGACCACGGTGGCCGACAGGACCATGGCCACGGTCGGCGTCTGCGGGGCCGCAGCCACCACGGCGGCACCTGCGTTCAGCAGGCCGGCGCCGCAGGTGCTGGTGGTGCAGTAGCACTCGCTGTCCTGGGCCGTGGCGCTCGGCGCCTGGCAGGTGCCCACGCCGGCATCAGCCCCGGTGGTCGGGAAGGCGCGCGCGGTGGAGCGCATCAGCGCCTTCACGTCAGACGGCGTCAGGCTGCTGTTGGCCGAGATCATCAACGCAGCCGTGCCCGCCACCAGTGGCGAGGCGAAGCTGGTGCCCAACTCGTAGGCGAAGCTGGTGAAGTAGCTGTTGGTGGACGGCACCGTGGTGCCGGTGTTGGTGGCCGCGATCAGCGGGTACAGGCAGGCGCCTGTGGCGTTCACGCAGTTGCCAGCGGGTGCGGCAATGCTGTTTTCAGGGCCGAGGTTGGAAAAACCCACCTTGGTGCCGGTGTGGCGCACGCCCGCCACCGAAATCACGCCGCTGCAGTTGGCAGGCACGCCCACTGCCAGGCCTTCATTGCCCGACGCTGCAACCACCACCACGCCGGCGGCCGTCACGGCGGTCACGGCATCCTGGTAGGCAGCACTGCACGCGCCCGACGAGCCCAGGCTCAGGTTGAGCACCCGCGCCGGATTGGCATTGGTGGGCACACCGGCCACGCTGAAGCCGGCCGACCAGCGCATGCCGGCAATGATGTCGGAGTCGTAGCCGCCGCACTTGCCCAGCACCCGTACCGGCAAGATCTTGACGTTGGGCGCGACGCCCGCCATGCCGACGCCGTTGTTGGTGGCCGCACCCACGAGCGACGACACCGCGGTGCCGTGCCAGGAGCTGTTGCTGACGCCGCAATCCTTGAAGACGCCTGCCGTGTTCTCAGACGTGGTGATCCAGTCACCAGGGTCGGACGCATCGGCATCACGGCCGCCACCGTCGTTGGCGGTGTCCGAATCGCTGACAAAGTCATAGCCATCCAGCAGCTTGGACGTCAGATCCGGGTGGTCCTTGCGCACGCCAGTGTCGAGCACCGCCACCACCACGCTGGTGCTGCCCTGGGTCACGTTCCAGGCGGTTTCAATGTCGAGCGAACTCTTCACTTCGCCGCTGGGGGCGCGCAGGTACCACTGGCCCACCACCGGTGTGGTGCTGGTCTGGCTGCCGGCGTAGAGCGGGTCATTCGGTGCGGTGGTGGCGAAGCGGCGCTGGTCGACCACCGCCCATTCCACATCGCTGTCTGCGGCCAGCTTGGCGGCCAGGCTGCGGCTGTCGAGCACGGCCGACTTGACGACCTGCGTGCGGGCGGCAATGGCGCGGCCGTCGCTCAGCGTCAGGCCGAGTCGGTTGCCCATGGCCTGCGCGAGTTGCGGGCCGGTATCGACCGCCGTGCCCAGCGCACGTGCCGAATTGCTGCTGTTGCTGCTACCCAGCACGCTGGCGTTGGTGCGGTACTTGACGATGACGCGCCCTTCGGCAGCGGCCACGGAGGCGGCAGGCGTACGGCGCACGGGGTTCGTTTCCGCCGCAGCCAGCGTCATCGAAGCGACGGCCAGCGCCGCAGCGGTGAGCAGAGGAACCAGGGGGCGGACACGGAACATGGCAATACCTCAAGCAACTCGAAAACTTGTTTGCGAGTCTAGCCCCGGCGATGTTTCCGTTTCATGTGCGGTTCACACATGCACACCATTCAGTCATGAAAAAAGGCCCCTCAGGGCCTTTTCTTGAGACAACTCGCGGACAGCCTGAGGCCATCCGGGAGCCATCAGCGCGAGATCACTTGGCGATGACGCGGGCCATTTCCAGGCACTTGTTCGAATAGCCCCATTCGTTGTCGTACCAGGCCACCACCTTCACGAAGGTGCTGTCCAGCGCCAGACCGGCTTCGGCGTCGAACACCGAGGTGCAGACCTCACCGCGGAAGTCGGTGGCGACCACCTTGTCTTCGGTGTAGCCCAGCACGCCCTTCATGGCGCCTTCAGACGCAGCCTTCATGGCGGCGCAGATGTCGGCGTAGGAGGCTTCCTTGTTCAGCTCGACGGTCAGGTCAACGACCGACACGTCCGAGGTCGGCACGCGGAAAGCCATGCCGGTGAGCTTCTTGTTCAGCTCAGGAATGACCACGCCCACGGCCTTGGCAGCGCCCGTGCTCGAAGGAATGATGTTTTCCAGGATGCCGCGGCCACCGCGCCAGTCCTTGTTCGACGGGCCGTCCACGGTCTTCTGCGTTGCGGTGGCAGCGTGCACGGTGGTCATCAGACCGCGCTTGATGCCGAACGTGTCGTTCAGCACCTTGGCCACGGGGGCCAGGCAGTTGGTGGTGCACGAAGCGTTCGAGATGATGGCCTGGCCGGCGTAGGTGCCGTGGTTCACGCCGAAGACGAACATCGGGGTGTCGTCCTTCGACGGCGCCGACAGGATGACCTTCTTGGCGCCGGCCTTCAGGTGGGCTTCGGCGGTTTCCTTGGTCAGGAACAGGCCGGTCGACTCGATCACGACGTCGGCGCCAACTTCGTCCCACTTCAGCTCGGCCGGGTTCTTCACCGCGGTCAGGCGGATCTTCTTGCCGTTGACCACCAGGGTGTTGCCGTCGATGGCCACGTCGCCCTTGAAGCGGCCGTGCACGCTGTCGTACTTCAGCATGTACGCCAGGTAGTCCGGCTCCAGCAGGTCGTTGATGCCGACGATTTCAACGTCGTTGGCGAAGTTCTGCACCGCAGCGCGGAACACCATGCGGCCGATGCGGCCGAATCCGTTGATACCGATCTTGATGGTCATGGGAGTCTCCAGTAAAAAAACAACAGGGAATTCAAATGTCGAGCTTGATGCAGGGGACGTGGATGATGCTTTCCTGCCCAAGGATCTGTGCGCGCTGGCTGTCGAGAATGTTCAATTCAAGCTTGCCCACCCAGTCCATGAAGGCAAACACGGCGCTCTCGTCCAGAAACTTGCCTGGCGACCGCTTGTGCACCACGACCTTGTTTGACATGTACGGCTGATTGAACTCGAAGGTGACGTCGAACGGGCATCCCACTTCTGCAAAGTCCACCTTGTAGGTCTGCTTGTCGAGGTTCTTGACCATGCCAAGGAAGCTGACCAGGTCCATGTCATTCAAGCGAGCACGGGAGCCATCTTCGAGCCTGAAACGGTAGACAAGCTTTCTCGTATTGACCTCACCGGGCTCAAGGCACGGCATGCGGAACTCTGACAACGCATTCCGCACGGTTTGAACAAACGGCCTGACGCTGTCTTCATTCAGGATGCGGACCTCTTCCGGCGGTTGGTCGGGGGCAGTGAACTTGAACGTGGCGTAGACCACGCCTTGCAGTCCCCGCTTCTGCGCGCCAGAGGGGTAGGAAACCTTGGTCTGACCTCTTACCAGGCAAGACTCGGAGGGGCCGAACAACGCTGCGCGCTGAACCGGAGATTGCCCGAGGTCAGGCGTGAAGAGAAAGCGGAAGGTCGTGACAAAGGGCTTGTCGCCAGACTTCAGGCAAGGCACCCGGAACTTCGCCACGTGCTTCTCGACGGCCTTGACAAACGCTTCCGTGGGGGCGTTTTCAGCTGGCCCCACCTGCAGCTTCACCTTTGGCGGAGCATCAGCGGCGTTGAAGGTCAACGCCACACGAATGTCACCGGATTCCCGCATGCGCAGCAGCTCTTCCGGATACGGAACATCACTGCGCTCCCGCGCACCCGGCGTCATGCACAGCAGCTCCGGCTCGGGCACGACCTCGATGTTCGAAGCCTCCTGCGCCTGGGCCGCACCGGCCGCGCCCATCATCAAGAGAGCCAGCAAGCACAGCGCCCGCAAAGACAAAAGCGCAGCTGACAGCCATGCTGCCAACTGCGCCTTGCCTTGTGTCCGGATCCCGTTCATCGATGGCCGCTCCCCGCCCATGTGCACGTCAAAACTGAAATTGTGCGTCATGGAAGGAGAACGGCGCGAGAACAAGATCAGCGGCCCAGCACCTTGCGCACCGTCAGCGCGAGGTTGTCGACCGTGAAGCCGAACAGCTTGAACAGGTCACCAGCCGGGGCCGACTCGCCGTAGCGGTCCAGGCCGATGACGGCGGCACAGCCGTACTTCCACCAGCCTTCGGTCACACCCGCCTCGATGGCGATGCGCGGCAGCTTGGCCGGCAGCACTTCGAGCTTGTAGGCCATGTCCTGGCGGTCGAACACGGTGGTCGACGGCATCGACACCACGCGCACGGCGATCTTGGCCTTGGCCAGTTCTTCCTGCGCACGCAGGGCCAGCTGCACTTCAGAGCCCGTGGCGATGATGACGGCCTGGGCAGCCTTCTTCATGCCCACGTCCACCGGCTCGGACAGCACATAGCCGCCCTTGGTGATGACGTCCGCGTCTTCCTTCGGCAGGTACGGCAGGTTCTGGCGCGACAACAGCAGCGCGCTCGGGCGGTTGCGGTTGGCCAGGGCCATGGTCCAGGCCACCGCGGTTTCGGTGGTGTCGGCCGGACGCCAGACGTCCAGGTTGGGGATCAGGCGCAGGCTGGCAGCGTGTTCCACCGACTGGTGGGTCGGGCCGTCTTCACCCAGACCGATGGAGTCGTGGGTGAACACATGCACGACGCGCTGCTTCATCAGCGCGGCCATGCGGATGGCGTTGCGGCTGTAGTCGCTGAAGGTCAGGAAGGTGCCACCGTAGGGGATGTAGCCACCGTGCAGGGCCACGCCGTTCATGATGGCGGCCATGCCGAATTCGCGCACACCGTAGTTGATGTGGCGGCCACCCTGGCCAGCTTCGTTCTTCACCACGGCGCCGGCGGCATCAAAGCGCAGGTTCGGGGTGGACTTGGTGTTGGTCAGGTTCGAGCCGGTCAGGTCGGCCGAGCCGCCCAGCAGCTCCGGCAGCGCGGCGGTGAACACTTCCAGCGCGAGCTGGCTGGCCTTGCGGCTGGCCACGGTTTCAGCCTTGTCGTGGGCGCCGGCCACGGCTTGCACGGCGATCTCGGCGAAGTTCTCCGGCAGCTCGCCCGACATGCGGCGCACGAACTGGGCAGCAGCTTCCGGGAAAGCGGCGGCGTAGGCTTCGAAGCGAACATCCCACTCGGCGTTGGCGGCAGCACCGGCTTCGGTTGCGTCCCAGGCGGTGCGCACGTCGGCGGGGATGACGAAGGGCTCGTCGGTCCAGCCCAGGGCTTCGCGGGTCAGCTTGATTTCTTCGCCACCCAGCGGCTCGCCGTGGGCCTTGGCGGTGTTGGCGCGGTTCGGCGAGCCCTTGCCGATGCTGGTCTTGCAGATCACCAGGCTCGGCTTGTCGGTGCTCTGCTTGGCCTTGGCCAGCGCGGCATCAATCGCGTCCACGTCGTGGCCGTCGACCGGGCCGATGACGTTCCAGCCGCAGGCGGTGAAACGCTGGGCGGTGTTGTCGATGAACCAAGGGGCGACCTGGCCGTCGATCGAGATGCCGTTGTCGTCGTACAGGGCCACCAGCTTGTTCAGCTTCCAGGCGCCAGCCAGGGCCACGGCCTCGTGGCTGATGCCTTCCATCAGGCAGCCGTCACCCATGAACACGTAGGTGCGGTGGTCGACCACGGTGTGGCCGTCCTTGTTGAACTCGGACGCCAGCAGCTTTTCAGCCAGGGCCATGCCCACGGCGTTGGTGATGCCCTGACCCAGCGGGCCGGTGGTGGTTTCGATGCCCGGCGTCACGTCGACTTCCGGGTGGCCCGGGGTCAGGCTGTGCAGCTTGCGGAAGTTCTTCAGCTCGGAGATCGGCAGCGCGTAACCGGTCAGGTTCAGCAGCGCGTAGATCAGCATCGAGCCGTGGCCGTTCGACAGCACGAAGCGGTCGCGGTCAAACCACTTCGGGGCTTGCGGGTTGTGCTTCAGGTGACGGTTCCACAGTGCCTGCGCCATTTCGGCCATGCCCATGGGCGCGCCGGGGTGACCGGAGTTGGCCTGCTGGACGGCGTCCATCGCCAGCGCGCGGATCGCGTTGGCCATCTGGGGGTGTTCGGGGCGGAGGTTGGCTGTGGACATAGGTGGTTCCGAGTCGGATCGTGGCGGCCGGCGGCGCGGGTGTGGCGCCGTCGGGGTTGGGATCGGGAAGGGAGAACCCTCGATTTTAGCCGGGCCTGCCTGACAGCAGCTTCACGCGAATTTTCAGGCCCTGAAGAGCGTGTCTTTGAACACGATTCGAGGCTCCGTCCGGCGCCATTTCAAGCGGGTTAGCATCCAGTCCGTTCTTGCCTTTCTGCTCTTCTCTTTCCTATTCTTTTCGTTCTTCTTTTACCTCTCGGCCACCCGCCCTCACATGCACGGATTGCACCTGACGGCCGACCTGCTCGGCGTCGACCCTTCACTGCCCCTGATGACCGACCCGGAAGCCCTGCGCAGCTGCTGCGTGGCAGCCGTGGCGCAAGGGGGATTGAGCGGCGTGGCCGAGCTGTTTCACCGCTTCGCGCCCGCACCGGGTGAGGCCGGGCCGGCCGGCATCACCGGCGTGGTGCTGCTGGCCGAATCACACCTGGCGGTGCACACCTGGCCGGAGCTGGGCGGGGTCACGCTCGACGTGTACGTGTGCAACCTCGGGCGTGACAACAGCGACCGCGCTGAAGCCGTGCTGGCTGCGCTCGAAGCCGCCTTTACGCCAACACAGGTGACACGCGGCCGGCTGCAACGCGGCAGCCTGCGCCCGGCCACCTAAACTGCGGGCATGACAGCCACGCCCACCCCTCGCGCGCTGATCCTTGCCGCCGGCCGCGGCGAGCGCATGCGCCCCCTCACCGATGCCACGCCCAAGCCGCTGCTGCGGGTGCAAGGCAAGCCGCTGATCGAATGGCATCTGGAAGCGCTGGCGCGGGCCGGCGTGCGCGAGGTGGTCATCAACACCGCCTGGCTGGAAGAGCAGTTTCCGGACGCCCTGGGCGACGGCAGCCGCTGGGGCCTGACGCTGCACTACTCGATGGAAGGCCGCGACCACGGCGGCGCACTCGAAACCGCAGGCGGCATTGCCAAGGCCCTGCCCCAACTGGCGCCTGCGGGCGACGAGGTGTTCTGGGTGGTGTCGGGCGACGTGTTCCTGCCCGGCTTCACCTTCCCGGCGGACGCGGCCGACCGCTTCGCGCGCAGCGCGCTCGACGCCCAGCTCTGGCTGGTGCCCAACGCGCCGCACCACCCGGGTGGCGACTTCGGCATCACGCCCGACGGCCTGGCCACGCGCGACGCCGCAGACAAGTTCACCTGGGCCAGCGTGGGCCTGTTCCGCCCCGGCTTGTTCACCGACGTGCCGGTGGGCACGCGCCTGGCGCTGCGGCCCAAGCTGGAAGCTGCCTTGACCGCACAGCGGCTGGGCGCACAGCTGTGGCCCGGCGCGTGGACCGATGTGGGCACCATCGAGCGGCTGGACGCGCTGAATCGCTGAAAGGCACCTGCCCTCAGCGGCCGCTGCATCCCGCGTTCAGTCGAACATTCAATCGGCCGGCAACACCCGCGCCAAGGCCTCGGCCAGCGCATGCAGGGTCACCGGCTTGGACAGATGGTCGTTCATGCCGGCCGCAATCGATGCCTCGCGCTCTTCGGCCAGCGCATGGGCTGTCATCGCAATCACCGGCAAGGCCGCCTGGGCACCGCCACCGGCACGCAAGCGCCGCGTGGTGGTGAGGCCGTCCATGCCGGGCATCTGGATATCCATCAACACGGCGTCCACCGCCTCCACGGCCAGCAGCGCCAGGGCCTGCTCGCCGCTGGTCGCGAGCACCGGCTCCAGACCCAGCTGACGCAACAAGGCCTCGCCGATGATCTGGTTGGTCTCGTTGTCTTCCACCAGCAGCACGCGCGCACCCGCACGCAGTCGGGGTGGCGGCGGTGGCGGCAACACGGCCGGGCTCACGGTACGCGGCTGCGGCAGGTCGAACCAGAACGTGCTGCCTTTTCCGGGCGATGAGCAAACCTGCAATTCGGCGTCCATCAACCGGACCAGGTGCCGTGCAATGGTGAGGCCCAGCCCGGTGCCGCCGTGGCGCCGCGCGATCGACGCATCTGCCTGACCAAAGGCGTCAAAGGCCAGGGCCAGCGTGGCTGCATCCATGCCCACGCCGGTGTCCTGCACCTCAAACCGCAGTACCCCGGGCTCCAGTGCCCGCACGCGCAGCAACACGTGGCCCGACGGTGTGAACTTCAGGGCATTGCTGAGCAGATTCAACAGCACCTGGTGCAGGCGCAGCGGGTCACCCACAGCCTCGGCAGGCACGTCGGCGTCCACCTCGCAGCGCAGGCTGACAAGCGATGCGTCGGTCCGGTGTTCCAGCATCTCGTGCAAGTCCGTCACCAGGCCGCGCAGATCAAACTGCCCAGCCTCCAGCGTCAATTTGCCAGCTTCGATGCGCGACATGTCGAGCACGTCGTTGAGCAGGCTGAGCAGGCCACGCGCTGCCACATGCGCACGCCGCACATGCTCCTGCACGATGGCCGGATCATCGCTGCGCAGGGCCAGATCGGTCAGGCCGATCACGGCGCTCATCGGTGTGCGGATCTCGTGGCTGATGTTCGCCAGAAATGCCGTCTTGGCGCGGTTGGCTTCATCAGCCGCCTGACGCGCGGCCTCCAGGGCCTGCTGGTGCTCCGCGCTGCGCTCGCGCAGGTCACGCTCGCGCAGCGCCTGCCGATGGGCCTGCCCGAGGTAGCGGCGCAAGGTCAGCGCACAAACGGTGACGATGGCGCAGAACTGGAACTGCACCCAGGCTTGCGCGTAGGCGCCGAAGGTGACGGGCGGTGATGCCGCGGTCAGCCAGGCCAGCACCGCGAGCAGCCCGCCCACGCAAATCAGCAAAGCCCAGGCCATGCGCGCGCCGAGCAGGAAGCCGACGAACACCAGCGGCAACATGAAGAACGAGACATGCGCCGTCCGCACCGAGCCGACGCTCAGCACCCACACCACCCCGAGCGCCATCAACACGCCCATGATCAGCGGCACGGTGACGCCATGGTCGAAGCGCACCACCACCATCCGCAACAGGAAGGGCACCACCACGAGCACACCCGACATCACCCGCACCGGCACGCTGACCATCGGCATGAACAGCACGGTGAAGAGGTACATGGCCGCCGCCAGGCAGCCCACCAGCACCAGCGTATCGGCCACCAGCCGCTGCACATCCCCCTCAGGCAGCTGGTCGGCACGACCGGTCAGCACGTCACCGAGCAAGGTCTTGATGCTGGTGAACGACAACGGCGGCGAGTCTCCGGTTGGCGCGTCCGGCATCGTCAGGCCCCCTCGCCGCGTACGGAGGCCTCGGCGGCAAACCGGTAGCTGGAGCCGGCCACCTTCTTGGCCGCATACATGGCCCGGTCGGCATTGGCCATGATCTGATCGGCGGTCTCGCCGTCGCGCGGGTACTGGCTGATGCCGACACTGACCCCGACCTGCAGCAAGCCCATCGGTGAATCCACCGGCTCGCCGATCAGGGCCATCAGCTTCTCCGCGATCTGGCCCGCATGCACCGGGTGCGCGGGTGTGCCGAGCAAGACAACAAACTCGTCGCCACCCAGCCGGGCGACGGTGTCCACCTCGCGCATCTGGGCTTGCAGACGGCGCGCCAGGCCTTGCAGCAACAGGTCGCCGGCCTCGTGGCCGAACTCGTCATTGATGCGCTTGAAGTCATCCAGGTCGAGGAACAGCACGGTCACCTCCTCGCCATGCCGCCGGGCATAGGCCAGTGCCTGCGCGAGGCGGTCGCTGAACAGGCGGCGGTTGGGCAAGTCGGTCAGGGTGTCGTGGTGCGACAGGTGCTCCAGCTGATCCTGCTTGTCCTTCAGGTCGAGCAGTTGCTGGGCGATGCGGGTCTGCATCTTCTGGAAGCTGCGCGCGAGCGATCCGATCTCGTCCTGCCGGTCCACAGGCAACTCGCCGGCCGGCTCCCCGGTCTCGAAGCGGCGCGCGGCCTCGGTCACCGCATTGATCGGACGTGACACCGCGCGCGACACCACCACGGCCAGCGCCGCACTCAAGGCGCACAGGCCCAGCACGATGCGCACGATGGCGCTGCCCACCTCATCACTGCGCGCCAGCACGAACGACAGCGGCTGCGCCAGACCGATGACCAGGCGGTTGTCGTTGTCGGGCGATTCGATCGACTGCGGAATGAAGGCAGCCACCTGCGGCGGCCGGCCCGGCAGCGCTTCGCTGCGGTCGATCAGCACGGGCGCGGCCTGGCCGGTGAAGAGCGACACCGTGTCCGGAAACTCGCTCTGCAACAGCACTCGCCGGCCCCGGTCGAAACCGAAGGTCTGGGTGGCATCAGGATGGATCAGCACATCACCGGCACCGTTGGCCAGATAGAGCTGGTAGCTGCCCGGCAGATCGGCCGCCAGCAGGCCGAACAGGCCGTTCAGGTCGACGTTGATGACCACCACGCCGCGGGCCAGGCCCTGGTCGTCCATCACCGGCATGGCGAGCTGCAGCAGGGGTTGATCCAGGCCGGCGTAGGTGCCCGTTTCGTGGTTGATCGAGATGCGCGACAGCCAGGTGCCGCCCAGTGGCAGCCGCAGCGCGTCGGCCACATAAGGGAAGTGGCCCTTCTCCTGCAGGTCGTCCCCCACCAGCCGCACGGCCAGGCTGCCGATGCGGTCCAGGCGCACCCGCTCCATGCCGTGACCATCGGCCGAGATCAGGCGTACCTGCAGGTAGGCCGGGTTGGCCGTCATGACACCGTCGAACAGGGTGGCGACCTGGTCGGCATCGCTCGTGCGGCCGTACAGCAGCGTGGCCAGCGCCACCGGGTGCCGCGTGAGCATCTGCAGGTTGCGCGTGATTTCGCCCTGCATCAGCGTGATGCGTCGGGCCAGCATCTGCGTCGAGGTGAGCAGCTCGGTGCGGGCTGAATTCAGCTGAAGCTTGCGGCTGGCTTCATAGGCATAAAAGCCGGTCAGGCCCGCCGCGAGGGCGCCCACCAGGGCCAGCAGGATCGCCAGCTTGAAGCTGATGCGCAGCCTCATGTGCCCAGCACCTTGGTGGCGTTGTCACCCGAAAAGATGCGCGACCAGAGTCGGCTGCGGCGATCTTCGCTTTCCACCGGGGCCAGCCAGACCAGCCGGCCGCCGCCCTGCGGCGACAGACCGCCACCGGTGGTGTTGTTCAGCCCCTGCCGCTGGCGCAACAGGTCGCTGGCGGGCTGATCCAGCAGGTGGTTGATCCAGGCGTGCGCCAGCGCGGTGTTGCGCGCACCGCGGGCCATCACCCAGCAGTCCAGCCAGGCCAGTGCGCCCTCCCGCGGAATGACATAGCCCGCATCCACACCCGCTGCACGCAGCAGGTGCAATTGCTGGGTGCCGTAGTTGGCGAACATGATCGCGGCCTGGCGCTGGCGGAACAGCCGAACCGCTTCCTCAGGCTGGGTGTAGAAGCCGCTGACGTTGCGACGCAGCGCAATCAGCTTGTGCACCGCCGGGGTCCATTGAAGCTCGGCGATCTGGAAGGGGTCGGGCCAGCCCAGCGCCTGGGCGGCGAGCGAAAAGTTGTGCGTGCCACCGTTGTAGGCCAGCACCTGGCCGCGCCAGCGTGAATCCCACAGCGCATGGATGCTGTCAGGGGGCTCGGGGCAGCGGCGGCGGTCGTGGATCAGGCCCATCTCGGCCCAGGCGAAGGGCACGGCCCAGCGCTGGCCGTTGCGGGCAATGCCGGGCAGCGCGCTCACGTCCCGGAAGCGGTCTTCCTGCCGGGACAGCAGCGGCAGCAAGGCGGGGGTCAGGGGCAGGGCCAGGTTGGCGCGCAGGTAGCGCTGCAGCTCGGCGGTGTTGACGGCGAAGACATCGAAGTCGGCGCCATTGCGCTCACGCACGCGCTGCCAGAGGGTGGCGTCGGAGTCGATCTCGCTGACTTCCACCCGGCAGCCGTGGCGGCGCTCGAATTCGGCCACCACTTCGGGCTCGGCGTAGCCCGGCCAGGCCAGCACACGCAGCACGTCATTGCCGGCCCGTGCAGCCATCGGCCATGCAGCGGCGGCGGCCAAGGTGCCTATTCCCCAACGCCTCCTGGATACTGCTGACGACGCCATGCTCTGCTTGATTGTTTGCAGAATGTTACATGTTTGCGCCCGTAAGGCGCGCCTGCATGGCCACCCACCCGTTTTCTACCGGATCTGCCTTGTGCTCACGGCGCCTAGTGTGAAGGCTTCTTCGAAAACTGAATAGCCCGCCAGATCGGCATGTGCAAACCGGATACGGCCGCGGGCCTGCCGCAGGGCCGTGCGCGCCGCCTGGCTGCGCACACCCGGCACCGGGATGCTCATGGCGTGGCCCCAGCGCATCAGCTCGGCCTGCTGCAACTGCTCGGGCAGGTCTGGATGCACGGCTTGCAGGTCGGCCACGATGCGGGCCAGCCAGCTGGCCGCGGGCTGCTGCAGCAGCGATGCACGTTCAGCCACCGGCAGCGCGTGGTACGTGGTGAGCAGTTGCGGGCCGGTCAGCCCCGCGTCGGGCCGCAAGGACTGGTGCTGGGCATTCACATAACCCAGCGCGGCGTTGCCGCCGGCGGGCGCAAACACCACGTTATCCCAGGCCGCCGGCGCCCCCACGCGCTCTTGCAGCGGGCCGCGCAACAGCAGGTTGCCCACCAGCCAGGGCGCGTAGCGGGTGGCGGCTGCCGCCTCGGCCAGGGCCTGCTGCAACGCAGCCTCGGCGCCTTGCAGCAGACGTTGGGTAATGAACAGCGGCGTGGCCAGCACCACGGTGTGGGCGCGCCAGGCTTCGAGTTGCCGGGCGGCGTGGTCAAAGGCCAGCACCTGCACGCCTTGCCGCTCGGCCGTCACCCGCAGCACGGTGCGGCCTGACTGCAGGCGCGGCTGCAGCGGCGTGGCCAGCTCGCGCACCAGAAAGGCATTGCCCTCGGGCCAGGTGAACACGGCGTCGCGCTCGGCGCTGTCATCACCGGGCGGGTGAAAACCGTGGCGGCTGGCGAAGTAGTGCAGCCCGGCCCAGGCCGACACGGTGTGGATGCCGGCGCCGTAGTCGTCGCGGCAGGCGTAATCGAGGTAGCCCAGCAGGTGCGCGTCGCTCACCCCTTGGGCCGCCAGCCACACCCCGAAGGTCTGGGCATCGAGCGCCGCATGGTCGGCGGTGAAGCGCCCGGCGTGGGTCGGCAGGTTGAAGCCGAGCCGACGCTGGGCACCATCCACCAGCCGCGCAAAGAGGCGGTACTGGGCCTGGGTGGCGGGCCGGCCATCGGCGGCAGGCAGCAGGCCATCCTGCCAGGCGCCGTCGATGAACAGGCGCTCTTGCGGGGCGTGGCACAGGTAACGCTCATTGGGCACCACGCCGGCCGCGGTGGAGCGCAGCAAGCCGATGTCGTGCAGCCAGGCGCCTACCTCGATGGCGGCCGGGCCGGGCACCGGCAGGTAGTGCGCCCCGAGCGGGCAGGCAAGGCCGCCCACGCTGTGGCCGCGGCTGTTGCCACCGACCTGGTCTTCCAGTTCCAGCAGCACGGCGTCGTCCACACCGGCCTGAGCCAGGTGATGCAAAGCCGATAGGCCCGCCACGCCGCCACCCACCACCAGCACGCCGGTCTGGCGCTGCACGGCCACGGGCGGCAGGCTGCTTGATTTGCCTTGGCCAAAGCCGTCGCGCAGCTGGTGGCCACGCTCGGCGTTGGCGCCAACCCAGCGCACGGGCACCCGGCCCAGCGCATCGCGCTTCGATGCCTCAGGCGCGGGCGTGCACGCTTGCAAGCCCAGGCCCGCAAGCGGCGCGGCCCCCGCCATCGTCAACACCTGGCGGCGGCGCATCACTGGTGCACCCGGCCCCACTCGTCTTCAAACGTGTGCACCAGGCCCTGGTTCGACAAGCGGTTCGGCTCGGCCGGCACGCGGGCCATGTCGGGCGGAAAGTCGAGCAGCGCGGGCAGGCCAGCCACCGTCAGGAAGCGCAGTCCGTCAGGCAACTGCCGGGGCGGCTGCCAGGGCCGGCGACCCGCCAGGATGAAGCCCCACTCACCGAAGCTCGGCACATGCGCGTGGTACGGCGTGGTCTGCAGGCCAACGGCCTCGATGGTGGTGGCCACGGTCCAGTAGCTCTTGCGGGCGATCAGCGGTGAGGTGGTCTGCACCACGGCAAAACCACCGGCCGACAAGTGCGGGTCCAGCAGCGCATAGAAGCTGGTCGTGTAGAGCTTGCCGAGCGCGAAATTGGTGGGGTCGGGGAAGTCGACCACGATCACGTCGAACACCTCGTCGTGGCTTTCCAGCCAGCCGAAGGCGTCGGTGTTGACGATGCGCACCTTGGGCGACGTGAGCGCGTTGCCGTTCAGCCGCGTCAGCATCGGCTCGGTGCTGAACAGCTGCGTCATCGCCGGGTCCAGCTCAACCAGCGTCACCTGCTCGACGGACGGGTACTTGAGGATTTCGCGCACCGCCATGCCGTCACCACCGCCCAGCACCAGCACCTTCTTCGGCGCACCGTGCGCGGCCATCGCGGGGTGCACCAGGGCCTCGTGATACCGGTACTCGTCACGCGAGTGGAACTGCAGATTGCCGTTGAGGAACAGGCGCGTGCCGGCACCGCTGCGCGTCACCACGATGCGCTGGTAGGGGCTGCTGCTGCGGTAGACGATGTGCTCGCCGTAGAAGCGGTCTTCAGCCCAGGTGGTGAGGTGGTCAGCACCGCCCACCGCGGCGCCCAGCGCCAGCACCACACCAGCGCAGGCGAGCGCATGGCTGCGCCAGCGCGGCAGCTCGTCGCGGAACATGAAAAGCGCCCAGATCGCCACCGCGGTGTTGAGCAGGCCGAACAGCAGCCCGGTGCGGATCAGCCCGAGGTGCGGCACCAGCAGCAGCGGAAACGCCACCGCCACCACCAGCGCGCCCAGGTAGTCGAACGTCAGCACCTGCGAGACCAGGTCCTTCAGCGCATAGCGGTGGCTGAACTGGCGCTTGAGGATGCGCATCACCAGCGGGATTTCCAGCCCGACCAAGGCCCCCACCAGGCCAACCAGGCCGTAAAGCAGGATCTTGAAAGACAGCTGCCCCGTGCCGTTCAGGCTGCTGTGGGCCACGAACAGCGCGGCAGGCATCAGGCCGCCCACCAGCCCCACCAGCAGCTCGATGCGCAGGAACTGCGCCACCAGCTGACGCTCCACCAGGCGTGACAGCCACGAGCCCACGCCCATCGCGAACAGGTAGGCGCCGATGATGGTGGAGAACTGCAGGACAGAGTCGCCCAGCAGGTAGCTGGCCAAGGCGCCAGCGGCCAGCTCATACACCAGCCCGCAGGCGGCGATCAGGAATACCGAGACCAGCAGCACCACCTCGGCGGGGTGCACGCGCGAGGTCGGGGTGGCAGCGTCGGGTGACTTGGGCGCGTTCAACTCAACCGTGGATCGCTGCGGCAACGATCTGGCCGATGGCCACGAACATGCCGGCCACCACGATGCCCAGCGCCACGTTCTTGTGCTCGACGATTTCTTCCCAGAGCTTGTAGGGCGTGAGCTTGTCGATCACGACGAAGCTCGCCCACAGCACCACCACGCCAATCACGGCGTACAGCACCGAACCCAGCACCACCGCCGGCTTGAGCCATTCAAAGTCCATCGTCATCTCCTTGTATCAGCGGGAAGCGGCCTACTTGTGGCCGCCGCCCCCGCTGGAAAAACCGCCAAAAGATCCGCCGCCGGTGCGCAATCCGCCCGAGCTGCCGCTGCTGCGGCGGCATTGCTGGTATTCAGCGCTCGCCTCACCGAAGGTGGCCCGCGTCTGGTCACAGTCGTCGCGGCTGGTGCAGCGGCTCATCAGCAGGATCACCACCACCACGACGATCAGGATGATCACGCCCTGGCTGATGCCGCTGCTGCCCAAGCCACCACCACCGAGGCTGGAGGTGGGCAGACTGTCGCCGCCGAGGCTCCCCGGTGGCAGGTTGAAGCCGCGCGCAATCTCCGCCGCACCCAGCCTGCGGCCGGCCGACCAGGTGACTTCGCTGCCGGTTTCCTCGCGCGACAACACACGGCCGTCGGCGCCGGTGAAGTCGGTGACGCGCGCACGCTCATCGCGTTTGACACGCCAGTAGAACTCGCCCTGCACCCAGGTGACGGCCGCCACGTAGCGGTAGCGCTGCTGGTAGGTCTGGTCTTGCCAGGTGGCGGCGTTGCCGCGCTGTTGCGGCGCACCGGTGAGCGGGCGCACGGCGCTCCAGCCGTCTTCGGCATCCACCAGAAAAGCAAAACCCGCCTGGCGGTTGTAGAGCAGGTATTCGCGCCAGAAGGTCTGCTCGTCGTCATCGCCCGGCGACGGGATGTCGCAGCGTTCCTGGTAGCCGACCACGGTCCAGTCTTGCGCACCCTCGGGGCCGAGTGACAGGCGGCCGGTGCTGCCCAGCGGAATCTGCGGGCCGATGCCGGCCTCGCCGGAATTGTTCTGCGCGTAGTGCTTCAGGTCAGCGCCGACGCCGGCAGAGATGTCGACCACCGCATGGCACTGGCCGCAGGTGATGGCCTGCGTGCTGGCCAGCGTGGCGGTGAGCGACGCGCCGCACGACGGGCATTCCAGCGTGCGACCACTCACCGCGGCGGCGTTGTCATCACGCAGGCCGGTCAGCGACAGCGCCGAGAGGTTGATCGGCTTGCCGATGGCCCATTGCAGGGCCGGGCCGGCCGCGTCATCGAGCGTGCCGACCTCATCGCGCTCATTGCGCAGATCGACCACCGTGTGCGGCTGACCCAGGGTCGGCGGGCGCGGCAATTCGCCCACGGCCGCCGCCAGGGTGACGGGCTGGATCGACGCCACTGTCCACGCGCGGCCGTCCACCAGCACGCGCTGACCGGCATGCCACTCGGCCAGCACCGGCGGGTCGGTCAGCGGCTTCTGGTCGAAGCTCAGCACATGGCCGGCGTTGTCCTCGCTCAGCCAGGCCGAGCGAGGCGGGCCGTCACCCGAGGTGTCGAACAGCAGATGCCATTCGTTCCAGGTGCCTTCGGGGTAGCGGTACTGCAGGCGCCCCACGAGCGTGAAGCCCACGCCCTGCCAACGCCCACTGGCGCCGAGTTGCAGCGGCGTGTGGTCGTCGAACAGCTCGGCGCTTTCGCCGATCTTGCGCAGGGTGTCGCCGTCGCGCAGCAGGCTGCTGCGACAAAAGCTGCACACCGCACTGGCCGATGCCGCCGAAGCGAAATCAACCGGTGCGCCGCAATTCGGACACGCAGCGCGCCAGGCCCGCTGGGCGCGCGGGCGTGGGGGTGGCGATGCGGGGGAAGCTGGCTCGGTCAAGGCGCAGCCGTCAGACCAGCTTCTTCAGCAGCTCGGCCTTCTTGGCGCTGAATTCCTCGTCGGTCAGGATGCCCTTGGCCTTCAGATCAGCCAGCTTTTCCAGCGTGGCCATCACGGCGTCGGGGCTCATCGCCGCCGGCGCTGCGGCTGTCGCGGCCGCAGCGGGCTGCGTGGCCGCGTTCAGGCCCTGCGACATCTGCTGCGCCAGCATCTGGCCCATGGCCACACCGGCGCCCAGGCCGAGTGCGTCACCGGCCACGCCGCCGCCCTGGCCCACGCCCTCGGCCAGCTTCGGAATGGCCTGCGCGGTCTGGTACTGCATGAACTTGTTCATGTCGCCACCCACCATGCCCATGCCGATCTTCTGGTCGAGGATCTTCTGCAGCTCTTCCGGCAGCGACACGCTCTGCAGCGTCACGCTTTCCAGCGCCAGGCCCAGGGCGTCGAAGGAGGCCGCCGTGGCTTCCTTCAGCTGCTTGGCAAATTCGATCTGGTTGGCGGCCAGGTCCAGGAAGGGAATGCCGCTGGCGGCCACCGCATCACTGATGTGCTGCAGCATCAGGCCACGCAACTGGCCGTCGAGGTCTTCGGCGGTATAGCGCTCACGCGTGCCGGAGATCTCGACGTGGAACTTCTTCGGATCGGTGATGCGGTAGGCGTAGTTGCCGAAGGCGCGCAGGCGCACCGCGCCGAAGTCCTTGTCGCGGATGGTGATCGGCTGGGCCGTGCCCCAGCGCTGGTCGATCTGCTGGCGGGTGCTGAAGAAGTAGACGTCGCTCTTGAACGGGCTGTTGAACAGCTTGTCCCAGTTCTTCAGGTAGGTCAGCACCGGCAGCGTCTGCGTCGTCAGCTTGTAGGTGCCGGGGCCGAACACGTCAGCCACCTTGCCTTCGTTGACGAAGATCGCCATCTGGCTCTCGCGCACCGTCAGCGAGGCACCATTCTGGATTTCGTTGTCGGCCATCGGGAAGCGCCAGGCCAGCGTGCCATCGCCGGATTCCGTCCACTCCAGAATATCGATGAACTGTTTCTTGATGAAATCCATCAGGCCCATGGCGAGTCCCCTTCTGTCGACGCCGGCAATGTGCCGGCCACACCGGCGAGAGATGCCGGCGCGGCGAATAATACGCGTTGGGAATTGAAGATCCAGCCCCGCCCGCCCTTCAGGAAACACATGGAAGCCTTTGCGCCCAGCCCCAGCGTCTCACCTGCGCCACAACACCTGGCGGTGATCGGCGCCGGCCCGGTCGGCCTGACCCTGGCCTTGCTGGCCCACCGCCTGCTGCCCGATGCCCGCATCACCGTGTTCGATGCGCGCCCGGCCGACCGCGACGTGAGCGCCGATCCGCGCACGCTGGCGCTTTCACTCGGCAGCGTGCAGTTGCTGCAGCGCCTGGGTGTGTGGCCGGCCGAGGTGGCCCAACCGATTCTTCAAGTGCATGTGTCGCAGGCGCCGCCCACGCTGGGTGGCCAGCACCTGCGGGCCGAAGTGGCCCTGAGCGCACGCGATGAGGGCGTGCCGATGCTGGGCGCCGTGCTGCGCTACGGCCAGATCGTGGCGCCGCTGCAGCGCGCCTGGGCGGCCGCCTGCGCCGCGCACCCCGAGAATTGCGCGATGCGATTCGGCACGCCGGTGGCGGCGCTGAAGGACGTGCCCGGTGGCGTGGAAGTGGATGCCGGCGTGATGGACGCCTTCGATCTGGCCGTGGTGGCCGAAGGTGGCGTGTTCGCCGACCAGGCCCGCAAGGCCGTGGTGCACGATTACCGCCAGAACGCCTGGGTGGGCACCGTGACGCTGGATGCCAGCGTGCCGTCCGGTGCGGCCTTCGAGCGCTTCACCCGGCACGGCCCTGTCGCGCTGCTGCCTCTTCCGACGCTCTCGCCGCTGCCAGGGTCGGGCGGCGCATCTGGGCAGCGTCAAGCCTCTCTGGTGTGGTGTGTGCCCGCCGATGACGACCCGGTGCGTGCGCTGGACGATGCCCAGCGACTGGCGGTGCTGCGCTCGGTGCTGCCCGAGGCCGCCGGCCAGTTGCAGAACGTGGGCCCTCTGAAGTGCTTTGCGCTCGGCCTGAACGCCGAGCGCAGCCTGGTGCAGGGGCGCACCGTGCGCATCGGCAATGCCGCGCAAACGCTGCACCCGGTGGCGGGCCAGGGCCTGAACCTGGGCCTGCGCGATGCATTTGCGCTCATCGACACGCTGCGCCGCACACCCGACATCGAACGGGCGCTGCGCCGCGTCGAATGGGCCCGCGCCCCCGACCGCTGGAGCATGATCGCCGCGACCGATTTCCTGGCCCGCAGCTTCACCTGGCAATGGCCGGGCCTGCCCGCCGCACGCGGCCTTGGCCTCGCCCTGCTGCAGCTGGTGCCGCCGCTGAAATCTGCGTTGGCGCGGCAGATGATGTTCGGGCGGCGTTGAGGGCAGATTCACCACAAAACGGCGGCGACGGTTCGCAAAAGTTGAAACCGTTGGTTGCGCGCGGTGCCTGAAAAACAATGGCCGACCACCCTTTGCAGGGCCGTCGGCCATTTTTTGCCTGCGCCCCTGAAGGCGCTGGGTCTGGGCTGGATCAGTCCAGACGCATCATCAGGCGCACCCAGCCCACGGTGCCTTCAGGGCGGTTGCGCACCTTGAATTCAGGCAGCACCTTCAGGTCAGCTGCCCAGACGCCGCTCTCGGACGTGTAGCCCACCGACGGGCCAACGGCCAGGATCTGTGCCTTGTTGCCGTCAGCGGCCACGTTCGGGCCCTTGTCCTTGGTGGTCTGCTTCAGCACGTAGCCGTTCAGACCCACGCGCCACAGGTCGTTCAGGCGGTACATCACGGATGCATCGGCGTGCAGGTACTGGCCCGAGCGCACCTGGGTGTCGCTGTTCTCGGTGTTGAACGAGTACGTCACGCGGGTGCCGAATTCCCAGCCGTTTTCCCAGGCGCGGCCGTACAGGAAGCCGGGACGGAAGGTCCAGAACTTGCCGGAGCCGGTGTTCACCGCGCGGCTCGCCTTGTAGTCGCCGGTCGGGGCCACCACGGCGGCCAGCAGCACCAGGCGCGACTCGTCGTCCTGGAAGTCGATGAAGGGGGCGATCTCCATGTCGGCCAGGCCGGTGACCGTGCCCGAGCTGGTGGCGGCCTTGGCGTTCAGGCCGGCTTGCACGGCGGTGGCCATGGCGGCCGGGAAGCCGGCAGGGAACACGCCGGTCAGGGTCGTGTTGACGTCGAGGTTGACGATCGGCAGCGTGGCCGAGATGCCGAGACGGCCATCACCCAGCATGGTTTCGCTGACGTAGGTGACGCGCGGCACCAGCGCCACGGCGCTGATCTTGCCGCCACGCACGGCCGTCACGCCATTGCCCACCGAGGCGGACTGGTCGTTGCCGGCGCTGTCGCGGAAGGTGGTGGCGGTGTAGCTCTGGCCCCAGACCTGGCCGTACCAGCCCGGCAGCTGCGGGGTGGTCATTTCCTGGCCGGGCGCGCCGAGCAAGGCCCGCACGGACTGGTTCTCAGTCGCCTGGGCGGGGCCGAAGAAGGCGGCCATGATGGCCAGGGTCAGTGCGCTGGCGCCAAAACGTTGGGACATAGGGTCAACTTGGTGATTTTTGTTCGAGGCGGGAAGATACCCCGCCAATTAGGGGATTGCCAACGGCGGATTCCCACGTTGTGTGGAGATAGCCACAGATGGATACTGTAGCCATCGTGCTTCGGCCTGAGTAGAAGCAGCTCCCCATTCACCCACCACAACCACATGGTCACTCTTACACGCAGAAACACCTTGGCCTTGCTGGCCGGCGCCGGCACCACGGCCGCGGGCTGGCCCCTGGCCGCGTTGGCCGCCGATCCACCGATTGAAATCGACGGTTTCAAGTTCGAACCCACGATGACCGTGGCCGGCAAGGCGCTGCAGCTCAACGGCGCGGCCGTGTCGAGCATCCTGTCGGTGCGCACCAGCGTGGTTGCCCTGTACCTGCCGCGCAAGCAGACCACCGCGGAAGGCGCGCTCGCCGAGCCGGGTGCCAAGCGTCTGTGCTTCTACAGCCTGCGTGAAGTCTCGGCGAAGGACTTGTCCAACACCTTCCTCGACCGGCTGCGCCAGAACGCCTCCCGCGAGGAAATTGCCGCTGGTTTCATCCAGATCGCCCAGTTCGGCTCGGCCTTCAGCAACCGCAACAAGTTGAGCCGCGGTGACTTTGTCACCATGGACTTCAACCCGACCAGCTCACTCACCGACATCGCCCTGAACGGTCAGCGCATCGGTGAGCCGATGCAGGGCGAAAACTTCTTCCGGATGATGATGAAGATCTGGATGGGCCCGAAGGTGCGGCCAGCCACGCGCAACGGCTTGCTGGGCGATGTCAGCGGCGCCACGGGCGCGGGCGGCTGAACCAGCAAAGAAGACGCAGCTGACCCGGCGGACCGGTCAGCTGGCCTGCGCAGCCTTGAGGAACAGATCGCGGTCGGGCGCGAAGTTCGCGTAGAGCGGCAGCAGCGCGCCACCGATGGCGCGCGCATCTGAGCCGATCGCGCCCGGCAGCACGCTGGGGCGCACCACACCTTCCCAGCTGTAGCGCTCGAACGCGGCGTTCACGCTGCGCAGCAGCTCGGCCAGCAGTTCGCGGCTGATCGAGCCATCCACGATCACGCCTTCGAGATCGAGCAGGCACGTCGCGCTGTTGGCGGCCAGGGCAATGCCCGCCGCCGCCTGCTCCAGCCAGGCCTGCGTGATGGGCAGCCACGGTGCCTGCAGCGCACGCGCGTCGCTGGCGGCTGACGCTTCCAAGCCAGCCGCCTGAAAACGGGTTTCCAGCGCCAGCAGTGAAGCCACGCTCAGCAACTGCGGTGGCGCGCCTGACGCACCGGCTTGCGCCAGCCCCAGCGGCATCGAGCCGATGGCACCGGCATTGCCGTGCAGGCCGGCGCGCAAGTGGCTGTCGATGACCAGGCCACCGCCGACGAAGGTGTCGACGAAAACGTAGAGAAACGACTTCACGCTGCGACCCCGGCCGGCCACCAGCTCGGCCACGCAGGCGGCTGCAGTGTCCTTCAGCGATTCCACCGGCAGGCCGGTGACACGCTCGACTTCAGCGCCCAGATCAATGCGCTCCCAGGCCTCTGCCAGCGCTTTGGGAATGTTGAGCAGGTCTTGCCAGCCTCCCAATGACAGGGGCGCGGCGATGCCGATGCCCTGCAGCCGCTCGCAGCCGGCAGCACCCAAATGCGCGCGCAGTGCCTGCACCCGGTCGGCGATTTCCTGCAGCACCTGCGCGGGTTCGGGGAAGGCGTAGTCGCAGCTGGAACGCTCGCGCACGCGGCCTTCAAAATCGATCAGCAGCACATCCAGGCTGCGGCGCCCGACCTTCACGCCGATCGACCAGGCGCCGTCCGGGTTCAGGCCCAGCGGCACCGAGGGCTGCCCCACCTTGCCGCGTTGCGGCGCACCTTTCACCAGCAGACCTTCGTCGATCAGGCGCTTGGTGATCATCGAGACGGTCTGCGCCGTCAGGTGCGTCAAGCGCGCCAGTTCCGCCCCGGGCAGCGCGCCATGCAGGCGGATGGCCTGCAGCACCACGCGCTCGTTGTACTGGCGCAAGCCCCCCTGGCTGGAGCCGCGCGGGCGCAGCCGCAGGCCTTCAGGGTGGGGGCTGGGGGCATCAAGGGACAAGCACTTCTCCGATCACGCCCTTCTTGAACAGGAAGTTGCCGTAGGGCTGCAACTCGCCGGTCAGGACGATGGCATGTGCCTGGCGCACACGGTCGTAGAACGCAAAGCGTTCGGTGGGCTGGCATTGTGCCGCGCTGGCATGGCCGCCCTGCACCAGCATCTCGATGACGCTGCGCTGCTGCGCGCTTTGCCAACCCGGCGGCTGGGCACACACCTGCATGTAGGCCACGGGTTGCTCCACCGCCGCGTCGAGCGGCAGCAGCGCCAGCACGGCCTCGGCCACCTGCTGCACCGAGGCGCCGGGCAGGTGGATCAGCGGCTTGGGGCCGTGCGGCCCCTGGGCCAGCGTGTGGGCGGTGAAGTTGGCGTCGGCGATGACGATCTCGTCTCCATGGCCCATCTGGGCCAGCACCTTCAACAGGTCGGGCGTGAGCAGCGGAGGAATGCCTTTGAGCATGGAAAGTCGCGGCGCGCTTCAGGCCAGGCAATCGGCCGGAATGTCTTCGGCGCGCATGGCGCCGGTCATCACCGCCACGGTGTCGCTCATGCTGATCTTCTTCGGGTTCAGCACGGCCGCGCGCTTGCCCAGGCGGGCCACGTGGATCCGGTCAGCCACCTCGAACACATGCGGCATGTTGTGCGAGATGAGCACCACGGGCAGGCCCTTGTCGCGCACCCGGCGGATGAGCTCAAGCACCATGTTGCCCTCCTTCACACCGAGTGCGGCGGTGGGCTCATCCATGATGACCACGTGCTGGGCGAAGGCCGCCGCGCGGGCCACGGCCACGCACTGGCGCTGGCCACCCGAGAGCGTCTCCACCGGCTGCGTCATCGAGCGGATGCCCACCTTCAAGTCATTCATGCGGGCAATGCTCTGCGCCAGCATTTCCTTCTTGTCGAGCATGCGCAGCACGTTGCCCATGAAGCCCGGTCGGCGCAGCTCGCGGCCCAGGAACAGGTTCTCCGCAATCGTCATCGCCGGGGCCACGGCCAAGTCTTGATAGACAGTCTCGATGCCGGCGCGGCGCGCGTCGATCGGGCTGCGGAAATGAATGGGCTGGCCGTCGAGCAGGATCTCGCCTTCGTCGGGCACCACGGCGCCCGACAGCGCCTTGATCAGGCTGGACTTGCCCGCGCCGTTGTCGCCGATCACGGCGAGGATTTCGCCAGCGCGCAATTCGAAGTCAGCGCCATCAAGCGCGGTGACCTGACCGTAGCGCTTGACCAGGCCCTTGGCTTGCAGCACCAGCGGTGCGGTGTTGGAGGATGCAGTCATGGTGTGGGGCTCCGGGGCGCTCAACGGCTGGCCTTGTGGGAAAGCTGGTCGGCAGCCACCGCCAGAATCACCAGGATGCCGGTGACCAGGATCTGATAGACCGACGACACGCCCATCAGCGTCAGGCCGTTGCGGAAGACGCCAACGATCAGCGCGCCCACGAGCGAGCCGAGGATGACGCCGCGGCCACCAAACAGGCTGGTGCCGCCCAGCACCACGGCGGTGATGGCGTCGAGGTTTTCGGTCTGGCCGGCGTTCGGGTCACCGACGCCGGTGCGCGCCACGCTCAGCAGCGCCGCGATGCCGTAGAAGAAGCCCGCCAGCACATACACGCCCAGCAGGATGCGCTGGGTCGGAATGCCGGTGAGGCGCGTGGCTTCCGGGCTGTTGCCCACCGCGTACACATGGCGGCCGCGGGCGGTTTCACGCAGCGCGAACCAGGCGACCAGGTACAGGCCCAGCATCGCCACCACACCCCAGGCCACCTCGGTGCCACCGATGGTGAAGGTATTGCCCAGGCCGGTCATCAGCTCGGGCAGGTCGGTGATGGTCTGCGACTGCGAATACAGCTGCGTGATGGCGAAGGCGATGTTCAGCGTGCCCAGCGTCACGATGAAAGGCGGCAGCTTGATGCGCGTCACCAGCAGGCCGTTGGCCAGGCCGAACAGCGTCGTCACGGCGATGCCGCACAGCACAGCCAGCGCCGGCGGCATGCCCAGCTCGGTGGCGAACTTGGTCATCACCACCGAGCCCAGTGCCATCACCATGCCGCACGACAAGTCGATGCCGGCGGTCAGGATGATCAGCGTCTGGCCGATGGCGATGACACCCACCACCATCACTTGTTGCAAGACCAGCGACAGGTTCTGCCCCGTCAGGAAGCGGTCACTCTGGGTGGCAAAAAAGGCGCAGGCCATCAGCAGGGCGATGACCGGGCCGAGCGTGCCCAGCGGGGGCAGCTTGTCCTTGAGGGCGTTCATGTCAATCAGTCAGGCAACAAGTGGTGAGGTGGGCGCAGCGGTTTACTTCTTGCCCCAGCAGAGCTGGGTGCCCACCGTCGTGTCCTTGCTGTCGACGCCGGCCACGGCCTTGGCGGCGATCAGCGTCACGCCGGTGTCGGTGTAGCCGCTGGGCTTCTTGCCGGACTTGGCGTACTCGACGCCTGCGTCCACGCCCATCGCGGCCATCTTCAGCGGGTACTGCTGGCTGGTCGCGGCGATCTTGCCGGCGGCCGTGTCCTTGATGCCCTGGCAGCCGCCGTCGACCGAGACGATGAGCACGCTCTTGTCCTTGCCGGCCTTCTTCAGCGCGTTGTAGGCGCCGGCTGCTGCGGGTTCATTGATGGTGTAGACGACGTTGATGTCGGGGTTCTTCTGCAGGCAGTTTTCCATGGCGGTCTGGCCCTTGGCCTGGTCGCCGAAGCTGTCGGCCATGCACACCACTTCAGCCGGCTTGGCCAGCTCGTTGCTCTTGGCGTCCAGGCTTTGCAGACCGTAGCCCTGCAGGAAGCCGTTGTGGCGCTGGGCGCCCACCGGGTGGCCGGGCAGCAGATCGAGCGTGGCGATCTTGGCGGGCTTGCCGGCCATCGTGGCCTTGGCATATTGGCCGATCAGCACGCCGGCCTTGTAGTTGTCGGTGGCGAACAGCGCGTCGGTGCCATCGACCGGATCGGTCGGGCTGTCGAGGGCGATGACCAGGACGCCCTTGTCACGCGCCTTCTTGATCGCCGGCACGATGGCCTTGGAATCGCTCGGGGTGATGAGGATGGTCTTGGCGCCGGCGGCAATCATGTTTTCCATGGCCGTGACCTGACCGGCGTTGTCGCCGTCGGCCTTGCCCGCGCCCGTCAGCAGCTTGGCGCCCTTGGCCTTGGCGGCTTCGGCGGCGCCTTCCTTCATCTTCACGAAGAAGGGGTTGGTTTCGGTCTTGGTGATCAGGCCGATCACGGGTTCACCGGCGGCCAAGGCAGAGCCGGCCAGCGCGAACAGGGCGGCCATCGTCACGGTCTTCAGGGCATGGGTCATGGTTGTCTCCTGGGGATATTGGGCGTGCTGTAGGCCGGCGATCGGCTTTCAAGGGCCCCGGCGAGGTGGATTGTGCGCAAGGGTCGATAAATAAATCAAGTGGATTGATTAATGGAAAACCCCCAAGCCTGAACGCCGCCTTGCAAGGCACGATGCGGCCCGTGGCACCTTGAGCTGCGCGCGCGTGCTGCGCCTCGAAGCCCCCCTCATTCAACGGAGAAGACAATGTTTGTGGTTTGCGGAGAAGCCTTGTTTGACGTGTTCGCCGCGGGTGACACGCCCACCGGCATGGCGCTGGACGCGCGCATCGGCGGCTCGCCTTTCAACGTGGCCGTGGGCCTGCAGCGCCTGGGCCAGCCGGTGGCCTTCATGGGCGGCGTGTCGCGCGGCTTTCTGGGTGAACGCCTGCTGGCCGCCCTGCGCGCCGAAGGCGTGAAGGAAGACTGCGTCGCCCTGCTCGACGCCCCCACCACGCTCAGCCTGATCGGCCTCGATGCCCAGGGCGTGCCGTCGTACAGCTTCTACGGCGAAGGCTGCGCGGACCGCCTGCTGCCGATGGCAACGCTCGACACCGTGCCTGCCCACACCCAGGCCATCCATGTGGGCTCGTATGCGATGGTGGTCGAGCCCGTGGCCAGCACCCAGCGCGCGCTGATCGAGCAGCACCACCAGCAGCGCGTCATCGCCTATGACCCGAACGTGCGCCTGAACGTGGAGCCCCGCCTGGAGCGTTGGCGCGAGACGCTCGACTGGATGGCCGCCCGCACCCACCTGCTCAAGGTGAGCGACGAGGACCTGGGCCTGCTCTACCCCGGCGTGCCGCATGCCGAGCTGGCCGCCCGCTGGCGCGCCGCCGGCGTGTGCGCGGTGGTGGTCACCCGTGGTGGCGAAGGCGCCCAGGCCTGGACCGCCCAGGGCCAGCTGACCATCGCGCCGGTGCGCACCGAGGTGGTCGACACCGTGGGCGCTGGCGACACCTTCCAGGCCGCGATGCTCACCGCCCTGGCCGAGCGCGGCGTGCTGTCGCCCACGGCCCTGCCCGATGTGGCGCTGGCCGCCTGGGAAGAGGTGCTGAACTTTGCGGCCCGGGCGGCGGCCATCACCTGCAGCCGCCGCGGCGCTGACTTGCCGCGCCGTCACGACGTGAACTGACAGCCACTGACACGTTTTGAGGGTTTACCCTCATTCCGTGCCGGTGCACGGGGACGATGAGCGTGCTGCGCCCTGCTGCGCCTTGGAGGCCCGCCTTGTCCCTGACCGACCCTTACGTACGACGCGCCCGCAGCCTGCCGGCCATGCCCGAAGTGGCGGCCCGGCTGCTGACCTCCTTCGACCGCGATGACCTGAGCCTGCACGAGGTGGCCAGCCTGATCGGCCGCGACCAGGCCTTGTCGGCCCAGGTGCTGCGCATGGCCAACTCGGCCCGTTACGCCCACCATGCCAAGGTCGGCTCGCTGAATGATGCGGCGCAGCGCCTGGGCCTGCGCGCGCTGCGCGACCTGACGCTCACCGCCTGCGTGGCCCGCGCCTTCCCGGAGGTGCCGGGGTTCGATCGCATGCGCTTCTGGCGCGGCACGCTGGCCGTGGCCGCCTACGCCCAGGCCATGGCGCCGGCCCTGAAGGTGCAGGCCGACACCGCCTACCTCGGCGGCCTGATGCTGCGCACCGGCCAGCTGCTGATGATGCTGGAAGACGCCGGCGCCTGCGCCGATGTGGCCCTGCATGCGATGGAGCTCGACAGCCGCATCGGCTTCGAAGCGGTGGTGCTGGGTTGCACCCACCCGGAAGTGACCTCCGAGCTGGCGCGCCACTGGGGCTTTCCGCGCGGCCTGGTGACGGCCTTCGGCGCTGCGGCTGATCCGATGGTGGTGCGCCCCTTCAACGAGCTGGGCGCGGCCCTGCGCCTGGCCAGCGTGGTCGACGAATGCCGCGAGGCGGGTGACGACGTGGCCCAGGCGCTGCGCATGACCCACCCCGGCGTGCTGGCCCACATGAACCTTGATGTAGACGCGCTGACCGCCGCCCTGCCAGATCACCAGCTGGCCTGCGCCGGCGCCGAAACGCTGATGCATTGAGACACTGCATTCCTGCAGGCGGGCGCGGCCCGACGGGCTGCGATACTCGCCCCCCGCATGCAGGCCATTCTTTCCGTCACCCTTCCGTTTTTCGCCTTGGTGCTGGCCGGCTGGCTGGCGGCCCATCGGCGCATCCTGCCGGAAGCGGCCATCCCCGGCCTGAACGCCTTCGTGCTGTTCTTCGCCCTGCCCTGCATGCTGTTCCGCTTCGGCATGACGACCCCGGTGTTCGAGTTGCTGAACCCGGCCGTGCTCGCGGTGTATGTGCTCACGGCAGCAGTCATCGTGTTCTTCACCATCGCAATGACGCTGGGCCCGGGCCTGAGCCTGAAGAACGCCGCCTTCGGCGCGCTGGTGGCCGCCTTCCCGAACACCGGTTTCATGGGCGTGCCGCTGCTGGTGGCGCTGCTCGGGCCGGCGGCGGCAGGCCCGGTGATCTGCATGGTGCTGGCCGACATGATCGTCACCAGCTCGGCCTGCCTGGCGATTGCCCAGGCGCGTGACACCACCGGCCAGGGCCCGCGCGCGGCGGCGCTGGCGGCCGCCAAAGGTGCGTTCTCGAACCCGCTGCCGTGGTCCATCGCCCTCGGGGCTCTGGTGGGCATCGCGGGCGTGAGCCTGCCGGGGCCGGTGAACACCGTGGTGAAGATGCTGGCCGATGCCGCCAGCCCGGTGGCGCTGTTCACCATCGGCGCCGTGTTGTGGCGTGCCGGTGAACACACCCGCGCCGTGCCGCTGAAAGCCTCCAGCCTGGAGGCGCAAGCCACGCTGGTGCTGCGCAGCGAAGACTCCCAGGCGCCCAGCGTGTGGCCGCTGGGCGATGCGGGCGGCATGGCGCCCACCTCACCGGGCCGGCTCGACGCGCTGACCCGCAGCCTGCCGCGCCGCGGCCTGGGCGTGCCCATGAGCACCTACATGCCGGTCGCGCTGATCAAGCTGCTGCTGCACCCGCTGGTGGTGCTGCTGCTGGGCGCCTGCGCGCGCAGCCTCGGTGCACCGCTCAGCAGTTTCCAGCTGATGGTGCTGACGCTGGCCGCCGCGTTGCCCAGCGCCAGCAATGTGTCACTGCTGGCCGAGCGTTACGGCGCCGACAACGGCCGCGTGGCGCGCATCATCCTCGCGTCCACGCTGCTCGCGTTTGGCAGCTTCACCCTGCTGGCCTGGGCCTTCGGGGTGCGGCCGCACGGCTGATCACAGCGGCACGCTGCGCGCCATGTAGGTCGGCGGCCGGCGGTGCTTGGTGGCCTGCTCGAAGTGCAGGCCCATCGCCAGCAAGCTCATCTCGCTCCAGGCCGGGCCGACGAACGACAGGCCCATCGGCAAGCCGCGCACGAAACCCGCCGGCACGGTGAGGTGCGGATAACCCGCCACCGCCGCCGGGCTGGAGAAGCTCATGCCGTAATGGTCGCCCGCGATCGGGTCGATCAACCACGACGGCCCGCCCGTGGGCGCCACCAGCGCATCCAGGCGATGCGCCTTCAGCACCTTGTCGATGCCCTCTTCCTGCGAGCCCTTGGCGCACGCCGCCAGTGCCTGCAGGTACGCCGGGCTATCGAGGCCACCGAGGGCCTGGGCCTTGATGAACAGCTCCTGGCCGAACCAGCCCATTTCCTGCGTCTTGTTCGCTTCGTTGAAGGCGATCACGTCCGCCAGGCTCTGCACCTTGGCGCCCGGCGCGAAGGCCTTCAGCCACAGGGCCAGGTCGTGCTTGAGCTCATACAGCATCACGTCCAGTTCGGCATCACCGTAGCTGGGTTGGGCCAGCTCGACGTTGTCGATGATCTCGGCGCCCAGCGCCTTGAGCTGCGCAATCGCCTTGTCGATCAGGGCGTCGGCTTCGTCGAAGCCGGTGAAGTAGTTGCGGCACACACCCAGCCGCTTGCCCTTCAGGGCCTGGGCCGGCAGGCCGGCATCGTCGGCCGGTGCGCGGCGCGTGGCCGAATCGGCCTCGTCGCGGCCCAGCATGGCCTGGTACAGCAGCGCGGCATCGGCCACGCTGCGGGTCATCGGGCCGGCGGTGTCTTGCGTGTGCGAGATCGGAATCACGCCGTCACGGCTGATGCGGCCCACCGTGGGCTTCAAACCGACCAGGCCGTTGATGGACGCGGGCGAGGTGATCGAGCCATCGGTCTCGGTGCCCACGCCCAGCGCAGCCAGGTCAGCGGCCATGGCCGCTCCGGTGCCGGAGCTCGATCCGCTGGTGCTGCGGTCCAGCGCATACGGGTTGCGGGTGAGGCCACCGACGGCGCTCCAGCCGCTGGTCGAGCGCGTGGAGCGGATGTTCGCCCACTCGCTGAGGTTGGTCTTGCCGAGGATGACGGCGCCGGCTGCGCGCAGGCGCTGCACCAGGAAGGCATCGCGCTTGGCGCGCACACCGGCCAGGGCCAGCGAGCCGCCCGTGGTCGCCATCTTGTCGCCGGTGGCGATGTTGTCCTTCAGCAGCACGGGCAGGCCGTGCAGCGGGCCGCGCACCCGGCCGGCCTTGCGCTCGGCGTCCAGCTCGCGGGCGATCTGCACCGCGTCCGGGTTCACGGCCAGCACGCTGCGCAGCGTCGGGCCGTGGCGATCGACGGCCTCGATGCGCGTCAGGTAATCGCGCGTCAGCCGCTCGGCCGACAGGCGGCCCTGCGACATGGCCTGGCTCAGCGCTGCGGCGCCGGCTTCAGCGTGGGGGAAGGCAGGCAGGCGTGCGGCGGTGGCCGCGGTGCCGCTTGCAAGGGTGCCGGCGCCGAGGGTGGTGGCGGAGGCTTGCAGCAGGGTGCGTCGTTTCATGAAAAGGCATGTTGCCTGAGCCGCCCGCACTGCGCAGCAGGGAGACCCCCCGGGCCCTCAGGCTGTGCCAGCACCGCAACAGCCGGCGTCTCGGCCTTGCCTTCAAACATGCCAGATCGCCAATGCACACTGGCGATATGATCAAGTTTTGAAGCGATTTGTGCAGGTTGATGGCTTCCTGTTGGCTGAGCGTCTCTTCAGAATCAGCCCAGCAGCCAGTGCCCGACGGGCGGACGCCGGCGCATCCATCAAGCAAGAACGAGAGACAAACCATGGTCGACTACATCGGCATGGCCGACATCCAGCGCCTGGTCCATGAACTGGGCACCGCCACCTTCATCGAACGCCTGGCCGGGCACATCGAAGCTGATTACCGCCGCTGGGGGCAGTTCGAAAAGTCCGCCCGACTGGCCAGCCACTCCGACGTCGGCGTGATCGAGCTGATGCCCACCAGCGACGGCCGCCACTACAGCTTCAAGTATGTCAACGGCCACCCGAAGAACACGGCCGCCGGCCTGCTGACCGTGACCGCCTTCGGCGTGCTGGCCGACGTGGACACGGGCTACCCGCTGCTGCTGTCCGAGCTCACCCTGACGACCGCGCTGCGCACCGCCGCGATGTCGGCCCTGGCCGCCAAGTGGCTGGCCCGCCCGGACAGCCGCGTGATGGCCCTGATCGGCAACGGCGCGCAGAGTGAATTCCAGGCGATCGCCTTCCACCGCATCGTCGGCATCCGCACGCTGCGCCTGTTCGACACCGACCCGGCCGCCAGCGCCAAGCTGGCCCGCAACCTGCGCAGCCTGCCGGACCTGGCCGACCTCGACATCGTCATCTGCCAGAGCACCGCCGAAGCCGTGCAGGGCGCCGACGTGGTGACCACCGTGACGGCCGACAAGCGCAACGCCACCATCCTGACGCCCGACATGGTGGCGCCGGGCATGCACCTGAATGCCGTGGGCGGCGACTGCCCCGGCAAGACGGAATTGCACGCCGACATCCTGCTGCGCGCTGACGCCCGCGTGTTCGTTGAATACGAGCCTCAGTCGCGCATCGAAGGCGAGATCCAGCAACTGCCGGCCAGCTTCGGCGTCACCGAATTCGCTGACGTGGTGTCGGGCGACGCCCCGGGCCGCTCTGCCGCCAACGAGCTGACGGTGTTCGACTCGGTCGGCTTTGCGCTGGAAGACTTCTCTGCCCTGCACTTCCTGCACACGCTGGTGCAGGCGCAGCGCGAGGGCGTGCGCCAGATCGACCTGGTGCCGCAACTCGATGACCCGAAAGACCTGTTCGGCGGCACGCTCGGCGCGTCCACCCCGGCCCGCAACCGCCTCAAGCGCGTGGCCTGAAGGCCCTCGGGCTGCAGGGCCTGGCTTGGCCCTGGCCCGGCTTCAGCCCTGGCCCGGCTTTAACTCTGGCCCAGCAGCGCGCGCAGCTTCACGAAGGCCAGCGCGGCCATGGTGGCGTCGTTCACCGCGTCGTGCGCCTGCCGTGTGGGCAGGGCCAGGTCGGCCATCAGCGTCGATAGGCGCAAATCGATGCTGGCGCCGTGCTGGTAGGGCGGCAATGAGCGCTGCTTCCAGTCGTAATACAGCGCCGAGACCTCGATCTGGCGCTGCGGCAGCCGCACCCCCAGCATCGGGAAGATGGCGCGGTTGATCAGCGCCACATCGAACTCCAGGTAGTAGCCCACCAGCGGCCGCGGGCCGATGAACTGCAGCAACTGGTGCATGGCTTCATCAGGCGCCAGGCCACCGGCCACGTCCTGCTCCCGCAGGCCGTGCACCTTCACGGCATCAGCCGCAATCGCCCGGCTCGGCTTGACCAGCACGCTGAAGCGCTCGCTGGTGAGCACCCGGTTGCCCTTGATGCGCACCGCACCGATGGCGATGATCTGATCGCGCTGCGGGTTCAGGCCGGTAGTCTCGCAATCCACCGACACCCACTCGTCGGGCGGCGGCGTGTCATAGAGGTGTCGCAGGCGCTGGTCCGCCAGGTGCCACAACATCCACGCGCGGTGCAGGCGGCGCCAGGGCGCCAGCCACAGCGGCAGCGGCTTCAGGCCCGCACTCACAGCATGTCCAGCCGGAAGCGCTGGCCCAGCATCGTGCGGAAGCGCTTGACCACGCCGAGCGTGTCCTTCAGCAAGTCGCGGTCAAGGCTGGAGAGCCGCGATACGCTGATGCCCGAATAAGGCTGCCCGCTGTCCAGCGCTTCGAGACCGGCCTTCAGCCGCAGGCCCATGAAGAAGTGCAGGCTGTCGATGAGGGCGGTGGCCAGGTCCGGCGGCAGGCGCTGGTCAGCCGCCAGTGCTTCGATGCGCGCCACCGTGCCGGTGGCCGTGATGCGGTGGGCCAGCGCCAGGCTGCGCACGCCGTGCACCAGCGGAAAGAGACCGGCCTTCTTGATGTCGAGCCGCTCCTCGCCGTCGCCCAGCGTCAGCCAACGCATCCACCAGCCCTGGCCGGCATCAAAGGCGTCGATGGCCGAGGCGAAGCGGGCCATCATCGCGTCGTTGTCCAGCACGCTCTGGAACAGCTCCTGCCGCAGGCCTTCCAGCAAGCTGCCATCGCCACTCACGGCATGCGCGTCGATGAAGATGGCCAGCGCCATCAGGCTTTCGACATCGGGCGCAAACAGCCAGCGGCGCACGGTCTGTGCAAACACCGTGGCGCCATGCCGCCAAGCCGGGTTGCTGAGCATGATGCGACCCGGGCATTCGGGGTAGCCGAACTCGGCCAGCACCTTGGAAAACCGCTCGCAGATCTCCGCCAGATCCGCCGGTGGCTCGTAGCCATCGCGCAGCACCAGGCCGTTGTCCTGGTCGGTGCGCAGCAACTGCTCGCCCCGGCCCTCGCTGCCCATCACGAACAGGCAGCTGTTGGCCACCAGCGCGGGCGGCGCGATCTGCCGCCAGGCGGCGTCGAACAGCAAGGCATTGAGCTCCTGCACCAGTCGCGCGATGAGCCGCACGGGTGTTCCGCCCCGGTGCAGCAGGCCGATCAGGTGCTGCACCTGGCCCGCGGCCACGGCCAGCGCAGCCAGGTCGGTGGCCTCCATGATCTGCCGGGTGATCAGGTACGAGTGGTTCGACAGGAAGCTCAGCAAGTCCAGCTGATCGAGCGTGCCGAGGATGCGTTCACCGCCCGCCCCATCGGGCTCGGCCACCACCACCCGGCGCACCGTGTGGCGGATCATCACGGCCTGGGCATCAAACAGGTAGGCATCGGGCCGCACGCGCACCAGCGTGAAGGAGGCGAGCTCACCGACCGGCAGGGTGTCGAGCGGCCGGCCAGCCAGGATGGCGCGCTGCAGACCGGTGGTGGTGAAGATGCCCAGCCGGGGCGGCTGGCTGCGGGCGTCATGCACCAGCACGTGGTCGGTGCGCTGGGCGCTGAACAGGCGCACCACGCTGACGATGTCGGTGTCTGCCGGCACCGTGTGCACCGGCCGCACGCTGGCCTCGGCCACGCGGGCCAGCGCCAGCGATTGCAACTCATGCTGGCTGCCGCGCCGTGCCAGCGCACCGAGCTTGTTCGACAGATCCGCAAACAGCAGCGCGCCAAACGTCGCATTGCTGGCGATCAGGGCCATCACGGTGCTGCGGGCCAGCTGGTAGGCCAGCACCTCCTCGGTGGCAACAAACCGGCTGGCCACCTGACCGGCCACCAGCGCGCGGCCGTCGAAGCTGTCGTCCGGGCCGTAGCTGGCCACCACCTGGTCGCCGTCAAGCTGGTCGACATGGCCCTTGATGATGACGAACAGACAGGCCGGCTCCACACCCAGCTCCAGCGCCACGTCACCGGCGCGCAGGTAGGCGATGTCGACGTGGTCACGCACGGCCTGGCGCTCGTCGCTGCTCAGGCAATCGAAAGGCGACAAGGCGAAGTTGAAGGCGCTGGGCACGAGCGGGGCTTCCAGAAGCGGGCAATCGACCATTGTGCGCAGCCATGCCTGACGCGGGCCTGTTCCAGCGCAAGCCTGTCGCATTCACCAGAGGCCCCCGCAAGGTCGGGCCTTCTGCACAATCCAGCCCATGAACACGCTTGATTCGCTGCAGCGACGCCACTGGCTGGGCGCGGCCCTGGCCACCGGCCTGGCACCGGCCTTTCTCCGGCATGCCTGGGCGGCCGACCAGCCCCGCTTCGCGCAGGGTGTGGCGAGCGGCTTTCCGAGGCCCGACGGCATGGTGCTGTGGACCCGCCTGACCGGCCCCGACCTGCCCGAGCGGGTGGAGGTGCAGTGGGAAGTGGCGCATGACGAACGCTTCAGCCAAATGGTGGCCAAGGGCACCTGCACGGCGGAGGCCGCCTGGGCCCACAGCGTGCACGCCGAGCCCGCAGGCCTGGCGCCCGACCGCTGGTACTTCTACCGCTTCCGCGCCCTCGGCGACCAGAGCTCCGTCGGCCGCACCCGCAGCACGCCCGCGCCTGACGCGGTGCGGCCGCTGCGCTTCGTGATCGCCAGCTGCCAGCGTTATGACGCCGGCCACTTCGCCGCCTGGCGCCAGGCCGTGACCGACGCGCCCGACCTGGTCGTGTTCCTCGGCGACTACATCTACGAATACGCCTCGCGCGCCGATGCGCTGCGGCGCCACGAGGGCGGCGCCGCAGTCACGCTCGATCAATACCGGGCGCGCTACGCCACCTACCAGTCTGACCCCCTGCTGCAGGCCGCCCACGCCGCCTGCCCCTGGGTCAGCATCTGGGACGACCACGAGGTGGAAAACGACTATGCCGGCCTGCAGAGCCAGACGCTGGATCCGGCCTTCCGCTTTCGGCGCAGCGCCGCCTACCAGGCCCACTGGGAGCACCTGCCCTACCCGCAGGCGCTGCGGCCGGACCGCGGCGAAGCCCGCATCCACGGCACGCTCGACTGGGGCGCGCTGGCGCGGCTTATCCGTCTGGACGGACGGCAGTTCCGCGACCCGCAGGTGTGCCCCAAGCCCGGCCGTGGCGGCTCGAACACGCTGACGCGGCAAGCCTGCCCGGCTTTTGATGAGCCCGGCCGCAGCCTGCTGGGCCGCCCGCAGGAGCAGTGGCTGGCCAACGCCTGGGACGACCGCCGCCCCTGGAACCTGCTGGCCCAGCCCACGCTGATGTCGCCTTTCAGCTGGACCGACCCCGGCGCCCCGGAAGGCGGCACCTGGTGGACCGACGGCTGGGACGGCTACGCGCCGGCCCGCCAACGGCTGCTGGATGACCTGGCTGCGCGGCGCGTGGCCAATGCCGTGGTGCTGGGGGGTGACGTGCACACCCACTATGTCAGCCAGCTGCACCGGGTGGCGCGTGACCCCGCCTCGCCCATCCTCGCCAGCGAGTTCTGCGGCAGCTCCATCACCAGCCCGTCGCTGCCGCAGTCGCGGGTGGCCGGTGCGCTGCCGTTCAATCCGCATGTGCTGTATGGCCGGGCCGACCAGCGCGGCACGATCAGCTTCGTGCTGACGCCGCAGCGCCTGGAAGCCACGCTCACGGCTGTGGACAACCTGGCCGATCCAGCCAGCCCGGTGCGGGTGGCGGCGCGCTATGTGGTGGAGGCGGGCAAGCCGGGGCCGGTGGCGGCTTGAGCCGACCGGCGTTCAAAGCCAGACAACAAACGGCCGTCGCCGAACGGCGACAAAACCCGTTCAACGCCGTGAAAGCCGCGCTCCGTCCATCGTCCCGATAGCCGATACCCAGCGGCGGGCCGCGGGGCTAAGGTGCAGCCTCCCCGCCGAACCGTGGCCAAAGCAGCCACGGGCGTGCGGCACAAGAAGACAACTGCCCAGCACACCAACCACAGCAGCACTATGAACTTCAAATCCACCGCCCTGGCCGCTCTGGCCACCCTGACCCTGCCGATGGCCGCCCAGGCCGCCGTTGGCGCCGCCAACTGCCCGGGCCTGAAGACGGGCGACTATGTCGCGCTGGGTCCGTTCGACGGCGACGTGACGACCCGCGTGGAGCCCGTGGGCCTTGATGCCACGACCCTGGTGGTGACCACGCCCGACGGCCCCAAGCAGCTGACGGCCGACGCCGACAAGTGCGCGTTCACCACGCCCGAAGGCCTGGCCCTGCGCGTGGCCAACACCTCGGGCGTGTTCCTGGTGACCGGCGAAAACGGCGGCGCCCTGGTGGTGCCCAAGCAGGTCGTGGCCCGCAAGGCCCTGGCCGGCACCTGGAACTACATGCGCCAGGAACAAGGCACCGACGGCATCCTGCACACCTACAACGGCAAGCTGGAAGTGACCGCCACCGGCCGCGTCACCGGCACCAACTGTGACAGCGCCGGTCTGAACTGCGGCACGCAGTTCAAGCTCGGCACGCTGGTGGCTGAAGCTGCCGGCGGCTTCTCGGTGACCAACCCCGAAGGCGTGCGGACCTGGCTGTTCCCGATCAAGAGCAAGGACGGCTCGCTGGCCATGATCGGCGTGGACCCGGAAGCCACCCTCGGCGCCATCACCGTGCTGGCCCAGGCCAGGCCACTGGCCCTGCCGACCGCCGGCGACAAGTTCGCCAACTGGGACAAGCAGTTCCCGGGCAACGGCACCTACTCGCCGCTGGCCGCTTACAGCTACCGCATCCTGTCGACCGACCCGACGACCAACAGCTTCGTGCGCCGCCGCACCGAAGACTGCCGCAAGGAAACCTGGGTGGTGAACAGCGGCCGTGACGGCCTGCAGTTCCGCAAGCCCGGCTCCAGCACCCTGTGCGACGGCAGCGTGGCGTCGTACGGCGCGAACCTGGTGATGAACCTGCGTTCGAGCTTCGGCTTCTCGGTCTATGGCTACGAATCGACCAACACGCATTACTTCGGCATGTCGATCGCCCGTCCCTGATCGTCAGAGACGCCGGTGCGCCAGCGCCGGCAACTGGCTTCGCACGGCATCGCGCCGTGCGAGGCTCACTTCTCCCTGGGCCAACCCCGGCCCTTCGGCCAGCACGGCTTGAACCTCGCCCCAGGGGTCGATCACCATGCTGTGCCCCCAGGTGCGGCGGCCGTTTTCATGCAGCCCGCCTTGGGCCACGGCCAGCACCGTGCACTGGTTTTCCACGGCGCGCGCGCGCAGCAGCAGCTCCCAGTGGGCCTGGCCCGTGGTGTAGGTGAAGGCCGCAGGCACCACCAGCAGATCACACGGCGGGTGCATCAGCTGCCGGTACAGCTCGGGGAAGCGCAGGTCGTAGCAGATCGACAAGCCCACCCGCAGGCCATCGGCCTCAAACGCCACCAGCGTGTCCCCGGCTTCCAGCACGCGGGCCTCGTCGTAGCTCTCGCGGCCGTTGTCGAAGGCGAACAGGTGGATCTTGTCGTAGCGGGCCACGCGCTCGCCTTGCGGGTTCCAGACGCAGCAGGCATTGCGCACCCGGCCCGGCGTGGCGGCGAGTAGCGGCAGCGTGCCACCCACCAGCCACACGCCGTGCCGCGCCGCGGCTTCTGCCAGTGCGTTCTGGATCGGGCCGTCGCCGTCGCGCTCGGCGATACGCAGCTTGTCGTCATCACGCAGGCCCATCAGGCAGAAGTACTCGGGCAGCGCCAGCAGGCGCGCACCGGCATCGGCCGCCTGGGCGATCAACTGCCGGGCGGTGTCGAGATTGCGGTCCACGTCAGGCGTGGAGACCATTTGCAGCGCAGCGATGTTCATGCCTGAAGCATAGCCGCAGGCCTGCGCCACGGTCACGGCATGCGGGGGGGCGCACTGGCCGCAGCCGCCGGGGCTGCGGTCGCCGGCTCTTCGGTGTCGGGTATCGGCGAGTTGGCGTTGCGCTCGATCGCCGTGACCTGCGGGTCGGACCAGGCCCCGGTGACCTGGAATTCACGCGTGCTGGCCTGCATCAGCGGCTTGCGCAGAAACACCTGCGCCAGGAAGGTGCCCAGGCCAATCGCCGGGTTGATGGTGGCGTAGTAGAGCGATGCGGTGCCGGCATTGAGTTCAGGCACCACATACATGTGCAGATCCTGGGTTTCACGCCGCAGGTCGGCCTGGCCTTCCACCAGCACGACCGCCTGCACGCCGCGGATGCGCAGGTTGCGGGTGCGCGCCAGGCCGTCAGCCAGCGTCACGTCGCCGCCCACGCTGTCGAAGCTGAAGCCCTGCTGGAACACATCGCGGAAGTCCAGCAGGAAGCGCCGCGGCAGCGACTGCAGGCTCAGCACGCCCAGCACCCGCGCTGCGCCCAGCTCGGCCTTGAGGAATTGCCCGCCCTCGAGCTGCATGTTCATGCTGCCGGTCATGGCCGACCAGTCAGGCGCCAGCGGCGAGCCGTTCCAGGCCAGCTGGCCCTGCATGCGGCCCTTGCCGCCGCGCACCACGCCGCCCATCCCCAGGCGGTCGAGCAAGGCGCCGCCATCAGACATGTCGAGTTTGAAGTCCATCGTCATGCGCCGGCGGGCGCCGCCCACCCACTGGCCGCTGCCGCTCAGGCGCGCCTCGGGCACCCCCAGGCTGAAGCGCGAGAGGCGCCAGTCGCGGCCGTCCACGCCACGCACCTGGGCTTCCACTTCCAGCCGGCCCAGCTTGCGGCCGCGCAGCTCGAAATCGTCGACCACGATGTCCAGCGCCGGCACGCTGCTGGAGGCCTGGTCAAGCAGGCTGTCGACCGCGTCGGCGTCCGACGGTGGCAGCGCCAGCCGTGACAGCCGGGCATGGAAGCGCGCGGCCTGCGTGCCGGCCGCCGGCTTGAACTCCAGCTGGCCCTGCGCCTGCTCGCTCTGCACCGTGGCCCGCCACAGGGCGCCGTCGGTGCCCTGGCGGTGCTGGGCCTCGATCTGCACTTGCCGCAGCGTGCGTCCTTCCACCAGCAGCTCGCTGGCCCGCAACTGCACATCGGTGGGCTGGTAGCTGGCCAGCGCCTGCGCGCTGAAGCCGTCTGCCGATGCAGCAGCCGCCGGGCCTTGCAGCGCACGGGCCAGCTCCGACCACGCATCCACGTTCAGTGCCCCCACCTTCAGATGGGCCAGCACCTGGCCCGGGGCGGGCGCGGGCAGCGGCTCACCCACGGCCACCGCGCCGCGTTGCACGCGCGGCCAGGGGCCGGTCAGATCACGCTGGAATTCGGCCTGGGCCTGGCTGCCCAGCTCCACGCGCAAGGTGTCGCGGCTGCCGACCGGGTCACCGGACAACACCGTTTGCACCCGCAACGGCCAGCTCACCTCGGCCGGCTTGTGCAGGGGCGCGGGCAAATCCAGCGCCATGCCGATCAGCGGGCTGGTGAGCGTGAACTCCGGCTTGCTGCCGCGCAGCGCCAGTTGCAACCGGTACGGCGCGTGGCCGCTCATGCGCTCCGCCAGCCGCTGCAGCCCGCCCAGCTCGGGCGACTTGCGCAGCGCCTCGGCCGTGGCCTGGCCTTGCAGGTTGAACTTGAGGCTGCCGTCAGCGCCCAGGCCGCCGTCCAGCGTGGCGTCGCCGCCCAGCACGCGCACCGCCAGGTTGTTCAGCGAAAACGCCTTGTCGGAAAAATCGATGCGGCCCTTGGTGCCGGCGAACAGCGGCAGGTCAGGCCGGATGCGCACATCACTGCCGGCCAGCTGCAACTGGCCCTTCACGGTGGTGCGCGCGCTGTCATCCAGCGGAATCGACAGGCCCAGCTTCAGGTCCATGTTGCCAGTGGCGGTGGTGTCGCGCAGCGCGTTCTGCAGCCAGCTGCCGATGGGCGTGGCCGCCACGTAGTGCAGGCCATCAGCCACCGGGCCGCGCACCTGACCATCAAGCACCAGCACGGGCTGGTGCAGCAAGTCCTTGATGCCGCCATTCACGCCACGCAGCTCGCTGCCCCAGATGCGACCCTGGGCCCCGCGGATGCTCATGCTGGCCTTGTCGAACACCAGTTCGCCCTGCACCTGGGTGAAGGCCGGCCAGGCGGGGTCACCATGATCGTTGCCCGGCACATAGGCCAGCGTCACCCCCTCCACGCGGCCGGCGATGCGGAAATCACCATCACGGCTGCGGTCAAACGGGAAGCGCCAGAGGTCGCCCCGCACCTTGAAGTTCAGGTTGCTGACGGTGCCCTCACGCACCG
This sequence comes from Ideonella margarita, assembly GCF_038066635.1. Lineage (NCBI taxonomy): Bacteria > Pseudomonadati > Pseudomonadota > Betaproteobacteria > Burkholderiales > Sphaerotilaceae > Ideonella > Ideonella margarita. The sequence goes on from NZ_JBBUTI010000008.1 coordinate 142,311, forward strand.
CCTGGGTGACGTACTGGCGCACGTCGGCGCCAATGCCCACCGGCAGGTAACGCGCCACCTTCACGGCCGCGCCCTTGCGCACCACGCCCGTCAACTCGATCAGGCCGGGGAAGCGCCCGCCCGTGCCAAAACCCGTGCCGTCACCGGTGCGCCAGCGGGCCTGCAGCTCGCCCTGGGCATCGGCATTGGCGAACTGCACATCATTCACCTGCAACTCGATGGCGGGTGGTGGCATCACCCCAGGCGCCGCACCAGCCACCGGCTTGCCCGGCTTGATCTGCCAATTCAGGCGGCTGCTGAAATGGGTCAGCGGCACCACCGGGTCTTCAAACACGCCGGGCAGATCAAGCGCGCCATCGGTCAGGGTGAGCCGCGCCAGGCCACCGGCTTCATGGGCGTCGATCACCAGGCTGGCATCGCGCCACCCCGGCCGGCCCACGCCACCCGCTTCCGATGACGCCAGCGAGGCGATGGACAAGCCGTCGATCTGGCCGCGCACGCGGTATTTGCTCGGCGCTTCGGGGCTGCCGGTCCATTGCACCTGCAGGCCGCTCAGCACGCCTTCGGGCGCGGTGTCTTCCAGGCCCTGGCGCACCTGCGGAGGCAGCGGCAGACGCTCGGCCAGCTGCGCCAGCATGCCCACATCGAGCCGGTCGGCGCTCAGCTCGCCACTGCGCACGGGCGCGTCGGCCGGGCCCGGCAGGGTCAGGTTCTGGGCCTGCTGCCAGCGCAGGCTGAAGCGGCTGTCGGGCCAGTGCAGGCCGTCAGCGGTAGAGAAACTCAGGTGCTGGCCGGAGATGCTGACGCTGTCCGCGCTGCGCGACAGGGCCACCCGCCCGGTGACCCGCTGCAGCGCCAGCGGCGCCAGGCCCTTGGCCAGCCGCATGCTCACCGCGTCCAGGCCCACATCCAGCGTGGCCGCGCGCCACTGGCCGCGCACCACGTCCAGCCACAGCCGCAGCGCGCCGTCGCCTTCACGCAGCTCGAAGGGCAAATCCACATGGCGGTGCAGCGCGGCCACGTCGGCACGCGGCAGATCGGCATGCAGCGTGCCCGACCAGCGCTGCCAGTCACCGGCGCGCGCCAGCAGCGGCTGGGTGAAGCGGCCCTGCACGCTGAAGCGCTCGCCCCAGCCGTCGGGCGGCGTGGCGTCCAGGCGCAGGTCGTGGTCACGCAGGCCGTTGCGCAGCACCAGGTCGGTGTCAGACAGGGTCAGCGCGGGCGCATCCCGCTGCTCGTCGATCCAGCGCAGCTTGCCGTGGCGGATGACGATCTCGCGCTGCTGGAACAACCAGTCGAGGCCGTCGGTGGTGTCCACCGAGGCGCCGCCTTCCATGTCGAGCCCGCCCACATGCCAGCGGCCGGCGCGGTCGCGGCGCACTTCGAGCTGCGCCCCGTCGATGTAAAGCTGGCCCAGGCGCAGGCGCAGCGTCAGCAGGGTTTGCACCGAAACCGCCGCCGAGACCTGCGGCAGGCGCACCGCCTGGCGCCCCTGGGCATCTGACAAGGACACGTCGTGCAGCGTGAGCGCAGGCAGCCAGCTGCCCGTGGTGACCTCCATCCGGCCGATGCGCACCGGCAGGCCGAGCGCCGCGCTGGCACGGGCTTCCACCTCAGGGCGCCATTCGTCGATGTGCGGCAAAATCCCCCAATGCAGTGTCAGCCACCCAAGAAGGGCTACGCTCCACACCATGAACACCGTCCATGCCGTCAGTCGCAGCAGCTTGCGTAGCAGCCGCGAACGCATCAGGCTGCGAGCAACAGGGGCACGGACAGTGGCAGAGGAAAACAAAGGCATGAATTCGGTATCTGGGCGACCTGAACCCTGCGCATGATTCGCAAAGGTGATGCAGTGCTGCCGCCAACCCCGATGCAGCGGGGCGAGGCAATCTAGCACAGACCCCTTCCCTGACACTCGGTTCCATCCCCCGCCGTGACTTCACCTTCGTTCACACTCGCCGACCACAGCCGTTTCGTGCAGCGGGTCCGCCGCCGCTACCACGCCGAGTTGCCGCTGATGCCGCCGGGCGTGCCTGACGTCGCCAGCATCACCGCCCTGATCCACACGCTGCGCGAAGGCGGCCGCGCGCTGCCGTCGGCCCTGCGGGTGGCCCGCCAGCTGGTGATGGAGCGCCTGGTGGTGCTGGACGTGGAAGCCGGTGCGCCGCTGACCGACATCACGGTGCCGATGACCCACCTGGCCGAAGCCACGCTGGAATTGGCCCTGGCCGAAGCGCGCCGCGAGGCCGACGAGCGCCACGGTGCGCCCCTGACTGACGACGGCCAGCCAATCGATTTCTGGATCGTCGGCATGGGCAAGCTGGGTGCCCGGGAATTGAATGTCTCCTCGGACATCGACCTGATCTATGTCTACGAGGAAAGCGGCCAGACCACCGGGCCGCAGGTCGTCAGTGCGCATGAGTACTTCAGCCTGGTGGCGAAGAAGCTCTACACGCTGATCGGCGACGTGACCGAAGACGGCTTTGTCTTCCGGGTCGACCTGGCGCTGCGCCCGAACGGCAACTCGGGCCCGCCGGTGGTGAGCCTGGCGATGCTGGAAGAGTATTTCCTGGTGCAGGGCCGCGAGTGGGAGCGCTTCGCCTGGCTGAAAAGCCGCGTCGTGGCCCCGCGCGAGAGCGTCACCAGCGGCCGCGCGCTGCAGCTGCGCTCGCTGGTCACGCCGTTTGTCTACCGCAAGTACCTCGACTATTCGGTGTTTGAAGGCCTGCGCCAGCTGCACCGCAAGATCCGCGAAGAAGCCCAGCGCCGCGCCGCCGGCCGGCCTGAACGCGCGAATGACGTGAAGCTGTCGCGCGGCGGCATCCGCGAAATCGAGTTCACCGTGCAGTTGCTGCAGGTGGCGCGTGGCGGGCAGTTCCCGGAGATCCGCACCCGCTCGACCCTGAAGGGCCTCGACAAGCTCGCCGCGTCGGGCCTGATGAAGGTCGACACCGCCCGCAAGCTGGCCGACGCCTACATCTTTCTGCGGCAGGTGGAACACCGCATCCAGTTCCTCGACGACCAGCAGACCCACCTGCTGCCCACCGCCGACGCCGATCTGGGCTGGATCGCCGCGAGCATGCAGCTGGCCTGCACGGCCGATACCTGCCAGCTGCTCGACCGCCTCGGCGAGGTGCGCGAGCTGGTGGCCACGGAATTTGACGCCCTGCTGCACGACGGCCAGGCGCCGAGCCCGCGCAGCCCGGGCGGCACCTGCCGCAGCTGCGTCACGCCGCAGCCACTCGACAGCGACGTGCTGCTGGAGAAGCTGCCGCCGGAGCTGGCCGAGCGCGTGCGCCCGTTCTCCGCCAGCCCGCGTGTGCAGGCGCTGCGTGACGAAAGCAAGCTGCGCCTGGGCAAGCTGGTGTGGCGCGCCGCCTGCAGCGTGGCCGACGGGCAATGCACGATGAACGCCGCCGTGCGCTTCGTGGACTGGCTGGAGCCGCTGCTGCGCCGCGAAAGTTACCTCGCCCTGCTGGTGGAACGCCCCGAGGTGCACAAGCGCCTGCTGCGTCTGCTGGGCCTGGCGCGCTGGCCGATGCAGTACCTGTTGCGCCATCCGGGCGTGATTGATGAGCTGGCCGACGAGCGGCAGATCGCCGAGCGTTTTGACCGCGCCGGCTTCACCGCCGACCTGAACGAGCGACACGCCGCCTGGGTGCGCTCGGGCGAAGCCGACGAAGGCCTGCTGCTGGATACCCTGCGCCGCGCCCACCATGCCGAAGTCTTCCGCACGCTGGTGCGTGACGTGGAGCAACGCATCACCGTGGAGCAGGTGGCCGATGACCTGTCGGCGCTGGCCGACGCCACGCTGGACTGCACCGTGCGCTGGGCCTGGTCGCACCTGAAACAACGCCACCGCGACGAGCCGCAGTTCGCCGTCATCGCCTACGGCAAGCTGGGCGGGCTGGAGCTGGGCTACGGCAGCGATCTGGACGTCGTGTTCCTCTACGACGACGCCGATGAGGCCGACCCCGACAAGGCCCAGGAGGTGTACGGCGCCTTTGCCCGCAAGCTGGTGCCCTGGCTGACCCTGCGCACCGCCGCCGGCGAGCTGTTCGACATCGACACCGCGCTGCGCCCCAACGGCAACTCCGGCCTGCTGGTGACGAGCATCGGCTCCTTCGAGAACTACCAGATCGGCCGCGGCAGCAACACCGCCTGGACCTGGGAGCACCAGGCCATCACGCGGGCCCGCTGCTGTGCGGGCAGCCCGCGTCTGGCCGAGCGCTTCGAGGCCACGCGCCGCGCGGTGATGTGCGCCGAGCGTGACCCGGCCGCCCTGCGTGAAGAAGTGCGGGCGATGCGCGAGAAGGTGCGCGGCGCCCACCCGGTGAAGGCCGGCCGCTTCGACGTGAAGCAGAGCGTGGGCGGCATGATGGACGCGGAGTTCGCGGTGCAGTACCTGGTGCTGTCGCAATCGGCGCGCCACCCTTCGCTGCAAGACAACGCCGGCAACATCGCCCTGCTGCAACGCGCTGAGGTGGCAGGCCTGCTGCCTGCCGGCGTGGGCCAGGCCGCCGCCGACGCCTACCGAGAGCTGCGCCGCGCGCAGCACCGGGCGCGCCTGGACGAGCAGCCCACCCAGTTCGAGCCCGAACTGCTGGCCCGCGAACACGACGCCATCGTGGCCCTTTGGCAGGCGGTGTTTGTTGACTGAGCTGCCGACGCAGTGGCGTGATGGTGTTGCGTAAGCCCGCCGCCCGGAGCGGCATCCTGGCTTGGGGCGGCTTGACCGCGCTGCTGGCCGCCAGCTGCCTGCTTGCCGCCGCCACCACCGGCCTGGCCACCCCCGACGCCCGCTTCGACTGGCAACCGGCCCTGGCCGCCATCCAGCCCTGGCGCGCTTTCACCGCGGCGCTGCTGCACTGGAGCCCGCAACACCTGGCCATGAACCTGGCCAGCCTGCTGCTGCTGGCCTGGCTGGCCCACCGCGCCAACGCCGGCCTGCGCGATGCCGTGGCCTGGGGCCTGGCCTGGCCGCTCACCCAGCTCGGCCTGCTGGCCCGACCGGACCTGACCCACTACGCCGGTCTCTCGGGCGTGGTGCATGCCGGCGCTGCGGTGCTGGCCTGGCGGCTGCTGGCGCAGCGGCAGATGCGCCCGAGGTTGATCGGCGTACTGCTGGCCGCCGGGCTGGTGGTGAAGCTGCTGAGTGAGCAGCCCTGGGCCGCCGCGGTGCAAGCCGTGCCGGGCTGGGACTTCGCATTGGCGCCCTGGGCGCACTTGTCTGGCGCGGTGGCGGGGCTGTGCTGCGCGGCTGTGGTCTCATGCTGGCCCGACCGCCCGGATACGTCCACCCACACGCCCACCTGATGACCCAACGCCGCACCGACCTCGACACCTTCGCCATCACCTGCCTGGTGTGCTGCTGCGCGCTGTGGGGCCTGAACCAGGTGGCCACCAAGGTGGCGCTGAGCGAAGTGCCGCCGCTGCTGCAGGCCGGCCTGCGCTCACTCGGTGCGGCGTCGTTGTTGTGGCTGTGGGCGCGCCGGCAGGGCATTCCGCTGTGGCCGGAGCGCCGGATGTGGCGCGGCGGCCTGCTGGCCGGCAGCCTGTTCGCGGCCGAGTTCGCCTGCATCTTCATCGGCCTGCAATTCACCACGGCCTCGCGCATGGTGGTGTTCATCTACCTCGCGCCTTTCATCGTGGCGCTGGCCATGCCGCTGCTGTCGCCGTCAGAGCGGCTGCGGGGCTGGCAATGGGTCGGCCTGGGCGCCGCATTCGCCGGGGTGGTGAGCGCCTTCGCCGAAGGCTTCAGCGCCCCGGCCGCTGGCCCGATGCAGTGGCTGGGCGATGCCCTGGGCGTGGCCGCCGCCGTGGGCTGGGCCGGCACGACGCTGACCATCCGCGGCACCGCGCTGTCGAAGGCGCCCCCCGAGCAGACCTTGATGTTCCAGCTGCTGGTGTCGGGCACCTTGCTGCTGGGCGCCGCCTTGCTGCATGGCGAGCGCTGGCCGGCCGGTGGCATCAGCCCGCTGGTGGCGGGCTCGCTGGTATTCCAGACCGGCATCGTCACCTTCGCCAGTTACCTGGTGTGGTTCTGGATGTTGCGCCACTACCCGGCCACCAAGGTCTCGGCCTTCACCTTGCTGACACCGGTCTTCGGCCTGTTCGCGGGCGTGCTGCTGCTGAACGAGCCGCTCACGCTGCGACTGATGCTGGCCCTGGCCACCGTGGCCGCGGGCATTGCACTGGTCAGCCGGCCCCCGAGACAACCCTGAGGCTGTCGCCTTGGCGCCAGAAAGTGGCCTGCACCGCGCCTAGACTGGCCGGCTTCGCCCCTTTTTTCCTGGAGCCCTCATGATCACGCTTTGCGGTTTTGCCCTCTCGAACTACTACAACAAGGTCAAGCTGGTGCTGCTCGAAAAGGGCATCCCCTTCACCGAAGAGCGCGTGATGACGGGCAGCAAGGACGAGGCCGTGCTGGGCGCGTCACCGCTGGCCAAGGTGCCGTTCATCCGCCTGGCGGACGGCTCGGCCCTGTGCGAGAGCGAAGTCATCGTCCAGTACCTGGAAGACCTGCACCCCACGCCGGCCCTGATGCCCGCTGACGCCCTGGCCCGCGCCAAGGTGCGCGAGCTCACCACCTACATCGAGCTGCACCTGGAACTGGTGGCGCGCGAGCTGTATGGCCAGGCGTTTTTTGGCGGCACCGTGAGCGAGGCCAACCAGGCCCGCGTGCGCAAGCAGCTCGAAAAGAACGTGGTGGCTTTCCGTCGCCTGGCCAAGTTCGCCCCGTATGTGGCCGGCGACAGCTTCACCACCGCCGACGCCGCCGCCTGGGTGTCGCTGCCGCTGGTGGCGCTGGCCAGCAAGCTGGTGCTGGGGGTCGACCTGCTCGCCGAAGGCGGCGTCGACTGGAAAGCCCACGCCAAGCTGATCGGCGAGCGCCCGCACGCCCAGGCCGTGGCGGCAGACCGCAAGCGCGCCCAGGAAGAACAACTCGCCGCCGTGAAGGCCCGCGCCGAGGGCTGAGCCCCGTCTGCCGGGTGGCCCCGCCGGGAGGCGACGGGCGGCCCGGCCCCGCTGTTTTCGCGGGCTCCACCGCATCCATCGCGCCCTGTTCTGCGTAAGTCAGAACAGGGCTTTCCCTCGTCACGGCAAAAATGTGAACTGATGAGTTTACAAATCGAACCGGCCGGTGCATTATTTCATCCAACGATTCGCGCCATGCATCCCGATGCCGGCTTTCACCAACTCACAAAAATTCACAGACACCGATGGAACTCTTGAACAGCTGCCTTGTCACACCACCGTGGGTTGGGTGTTGGCACTTCGGTGCCACCCCCGGTGCCGGTGGTTCTGCTGCTGGTGCCGTTTTCTTCAAGCCGCGCAGTCAGGCCGCCATCGGGCGTGCCCCCCGGGAGCATGACTCCTCCTCCCTCCCTCTCTCTTGGGCTTCCGGGCGCTGCGCGGCTCCTTTTTTCCCCACGGCCCAAGCCGCCCTTTCCTCTGAACACCGCACGGGGGTGCCGTCATGAACGCACCACGCCGCCGTGTGGCTGTCATCGGCTCCGGCATCTCCGGCCTCGGTGCTGCCTGGCACCTGTCTGAAGAAGCGGATGTCACCTTGTTCGAAGCGGGCCGCCACTTTGGTGGCCATGCCAACACGGTCGACATGACGCTGCCCGGCCCCAACGGCCCGATCACCCACGGTGTGGACACCGGCTTCCTCGTCTACAACGAACGCACCTATCCGCAGCTCATCGCGCTTTTCGAGCAGTTGCAGGTGCCCGTGGCCAAGTCCGACATGTCGTTCTCGGTGCAGGCGCCGGCCGTCGGCCTGGAGTGGAGCGGCTCTGACCTCAATACCGTGTTCGCCCAGCGCAGCAACCTGCTGCGCCCGCGCTTCTGGGGCATGCTGAGCGACATCGTCCGCTTCAACCGCCTGACCACCGCGCTGGCCGAAGCCGGCGAAGACGCCGCGCTGGCACAGCCGATCGCTGACTTCCTCAAAGAGCACCGCTTCGGCACGCTGTTCACCGACGGCTACCTGCTGCCGATGATCGGCTGCATCTGGTCCAGCCCGACCGACCAGATGCTGAAGTTCCCGATCGGCACCTTGATCCGCTTCTGTCACAACCACGGCCTGCTGCAGGTGGCCAATCGGCCGCAGTGGTACACGGTGGAAGGTGGCTCGCGCAACTATGTGCAGCGCATGCTGCCGCGCATCCACGATGCCCGCCTGATGTGCCCGGTGCATGCGGTGCGCCGCCAGCCACCCGACAGCGGTGAATCCGGCGTACTCATCGACAGCCCGCGCGGCACCGAGCGTTTCGACGAAGTCGTGCTGGCTTGCCACACCAACCAGAGCCTGTCCCTGCTGGCTGATGCCACCGCCGCCGAGCGCGCGGTGCTGGGCGGCATCAAGTACCAGGCCAACCGCGCGGTGCTGCACACCGACACCGCCGTGCTGCCGAAGCGACCGCTGGCCTGGGCCGCCTGGAACTACGAACGTGCACCCGACCAGGCCCGCGAATCGAGCGCTGTCTGCCTGCACTACCTGCTGAACCGCCTGCAGCCGCTGCCGTGGCAGACGCCGGTGGTGGTGTCGCTGAACCCGGTCCGTGAGATCGACCCGGCCAAGGTGCACGCGGTCATCGACTACGACCACCCGGTGTTTGATCTGGCCGCCGTGGCTGCGCAGCAGCGCCTGCCTGAAATCCAGGGCCACTCGCATGTATGGTTCTGCGGCGCCTGGACGCGCTACGGCTTCCATGAAGACGGCCTGATGTCGGGTCGGGCCGTGGCCGATGCCTTGCGTGCCCGGTGGGCCAACGCGCCCGCAGAACGGGAAAGTGCCTGACATGTCGCACGCCCTGATCGGTACTGGTGAGGTGCTGCACACCCGGCTCAAGCCGGTGCGGCACGCCTTCCGGTATCCGACCTTCTTCCTGCTGCTGCCGATGCGCCAATGGCGCAATGAGCCGGGTGGCGCGCTGAAGCGCAACCGCTTCGGTCTGGTGAGCTTCCACGATGCCGACCACGGTGACGGTGGCCCCGACGCGCTGGCCTGGCTGGAAGGTCTGCTAGCCCGTGAAGGCGTGGCCGACGCCGACGGCGAAGTCTGGCTGCACTGCTTCCCGCGGGTGCTGGGCTTTGCCTTCAAGCCGGTGAGCTTCTGGTATGCGCATCGGCGTGATGGCTCGCTTGCCGCCGTGGTGGCCGAGGTCAACAACACCTTTGGTGAGCGCCACGCCTACCTGCTGCAAGGCCCCGGCCTGACCTGGGGCACCGAGCAACGCGCCACCAAGCGCTTCCATGTGTCGCCGTTCTGCGCCGTGGAAGGGCAATACCGCTTCCGCTTCTTCCGCAATGACCTGGGCGCCGAGCCCGCGGCCACGCCACGCACCGTGGTGCGCATCGACCACGACGACGCCACCGGCCCGCTGCTGCAGACCAGCGTCAGCGGCCGACTGGCGCCGCTGACGGCCGGCAGCCTGCGACAAGCCTTCTGGCGCATGCCGTTGCTGACGCTGGGCGTCATGTGGCGCATCCACTGGCAAGCCCTGCAACTCTGGCTGCGCAAGGTGCCGTTTTTCACCAAGCCGCAACCGCCCGCCATTCCACTCACGCACGGACACCCGCCCGCTCCGGCCGTGCCGCCGATCGAGTCAACCGCCCACCCCGTCCTGACACGACCATGAACACCACCACTGCCTCCGCCACCAGCCTGCCCACCGGCGCCCCTGCCGCTGCACGCACCGTGCTGCGCCTGCTGCAACGCCTGCAAACCGGCACGCTCGACCTGCAGTGCCCGGACGGCACGCAACTCCACTTCGGCAATGCCGCACAACCCGAACCCCGGGCCGCGCTGCGCATCAAGAACTGGGACGTCTGCAGCGCCGTGCTGCGCTCGGGCGACGTCGGCTTTGGTGAAAGCTACATCGCCGGTGACTGGACCTCACCCGACCTGGCCGCCCTGCTTCGCCTGCTGCTGGCCAACCGCGAAGCCGTGGACGAAGCCATGTACGGCACCTGGTGGGGCTCGCTGCTGCACCGCCTCAAGCATTTGCTGAACCGCAATTCACGCAAGGGCAGCCGCCGCAACATCCAGGCGCACTACGACCTCGGCAACCCGTTCTACAAGCTCTGGCTGGATGAGACGATGAACTACTCGAGCGCGTGGTTCAACGGCGACCAGCGCCAGCCGCTGGCCCAGGCGCAAGCGGCCAAGATGCAGCGCGCGCTGGACGAATGCGGCATCCGCCCCGGCGACAAGGTGCTGGAAATCGGTTGCGGCTGGGGCGCCGTGGCCGAGTGCGGCGTGCGCGACCGCAACCTGAACATGGTCGGCGTGACCTTGTCGACCGAACAGCTGGCCTGGGCACAAGAGCGCGTGGCCCGCCTGCCCGCCGGCCACCAGGCCGACTTGCGCCTGCAGGACTACCGCGACATTCCGGAAACCGGCTTCGACGCCGTGGTCTCGATCGAGATGTTCGAGGCCGTGGGCCGCGAATACTGGGGCCAGTTCTTCCGCAGCGTGCACGACAAGCTCAAGCCGGGCGGGCGCGCCTGCATCCAGTCGATCACCATCCGCGACGACCTGTTCGAGCGCTATGTGCGCGGCACCGATTTCATCCAGCAATACGTCTTCCCCGGCGGCCTGCTGCCCAGCCCGTCGGCCTTCCGCGCCGCAGCCGCCGAGCACGGCCTGAAGGTGGTGAACCAGCTGGCCTTCGGCACCGACTACGCCGAGACCCTGCGCCGCTGGCGCCATGACTTCATGGGCCAGGACACCCAGGTGCGCCAGCTGGGCTACGACGCCAACTTCGTGCGGCTGTGGGAGTTCTACCTCGCCTACTGCGAAGCGGCCTTTGATGCCGGCAGCACCAACGTCATGCAGTTCACGCTGCAACGCGACTGAGACCCACCATGCGCCAACTCCCCTCTGGTCACATCACCCGCCGAGCCGGTCTGGCTTGGGCTGCTGCCGCGCTGGCCTGGCCCGCGCATGCGCAGGGCGTGGCCGTGCCACCGGAGTTGCGTGGCGATTGGCCGCAGGCGCGCCTGCAGGGCCAGACCAGGCTGACGTTCTTCGGCCTGCACATTTATGACGCGCGTCTGTGGGCGCCCGCTGCGGTGGCGGCTGCCGACACGGCGCGCGCAGCGCTGGCCATCGAGCTGATCTACGCGCGCGGTTTGAGCGGCACCAAGATCGCCGAGCGCTCGCTCGACGAGATGCGGCGCGTGGGCAGCGTGGACGACGCGCAGGCCGCGCGCTGGCTGCAGGCCATGAAGCGCCTGTTTCCCGACGTGAAGGCCGGTGACCGCATCACCGGCCTGCAGCAGCCCGGTCAGGGCGCGCGCTTTTTCGTCAACGGCCAGTTGGCCGGCGAAGTGCGCGAAGACGCGTTCGCCATGCTGTTCTTCGGCATCTGGCTGTCGCCCAAAACCTCCGAGCCGACGCTGCGCGAACAACTGCTCGGGTTGCGGCCATGAGCACGGCTCCCCCGGGCGGCTCGCTGCGCGCGGCCGCCGGTTTGCGCTACGGCGCCCTCGGGCTGCCGCTGGCCTTCGTGGCCTTGCCGCTGTATGTGGTGCTGCCCAGCCATTACGCCCAGATCTATGGCGTACCGCTGGCCAGCCTGGGTGCGCTGCTGCTGGGTGTGCGGGCGCTCGACGCCATCGCCGACCCGTTGATCGGCCGCGGCGTGGACCGCGCGATGGCGGGCCCGCGCGTGCCGCTGATGCAGGCGGCCTGGGTGGCGGCGCTGCTGCTGGCCCTGGCGTTTGCGGCGCTGTTCTTTCCAACGTTTTTCTTGCCCGCCTTGCAGGGCAATACGGCGCTGCTGGCCTGGTGCGGTGTCGGCCTGGTGGTGGCCTACCTCGCGTTCTCGGCCCTGAGCGTGCTGCACCAGGCCTGGGGCGCGCGGCTGGGGGGCGATGAGCCGGCCCGCGCACGCATCGTGGCCTGGCGTGAAGGGTTGGCGCTGCTGGGCGTGATCATCGCCAGTGTGCTGCCCGGCACCGCCGGCCTGCCCACCACCTGCGTGGTGCTGGCCGTCGCGCTGGCGCTGGGTCTGTGGGGTTTGGGTACCGGGCCTGCACCCGCCGCCACATCGGCCGGGCGCACGGCATCTGTTGATGAGCGCGGCCTCATCGCCACACTCTGGCAGCCGCTGCGCCTGCCGGCTTTCCGGCGCCTGCTCCTCGTCTTCTTGCTGAACGGCGTGGCGAGTGCCGTGCCTGCCACGCTGGTGCTGTTTTTCATCCGCGACCAGCTGCAAGCCCCGGCCTGGGAGCCCGCCTTTCTGGGCGCCTATTTCGCGGCGGCGGCCTTGTCGTTGCCGGTGTGGGTGAAGGCCGTGGCGCGATTCGGGCTGGCGCGCTGCTGGCTGGCGGGCATGGCACTGGCCATGGCCACGTTCTTGTGGGCGGCAGGCCTGGGCGCGGGCGACACGACGGCGTTCGTGCTGGTGTGCATCGGCAGCGGCCTGGCACTGGGTGCTGACTTGACCGCGCCACCTGCGCTGCTGGCCGGCCTGCTGCGCCGCGAAGCCCCCGACGGCAGCCAGGACGGCGCGTTTTTTGGCTGGTGGCAAATGGCGACCAAGCTCAACCTGGCCCTGGCGGCCGGCCTGGCACTGCCCCTGTTGCAGTGGCTGGGCTATGTGCCGGGCCAGACCTCGAATGACGGACATGCCGCCCTGTCGGTGGTGTATGCCGTGGTGCCCTGCGGGCTCAAAGCCGGCGCCGCCGGCGCCCTGTGGTGGCTGTGGCTTTCAAAGGAATCATCATGAACCGCTTGCCTTCTCCGCGTCGAACGGCCTGGCGCATCGCCACGGCCACCCTGCTCATCGCCAGCGCGGGCTGGCTCACGGCCTGCGCCAGCGGGCCGAAGCCGGCCGACTATGCCGCTGAAAAGCCGGTGCTGGATCTGGCCACCTACTTCAACGGCCCGCTGGTGGCACACGGCCTGTTCACCGATCGCTCGGGCAAGGTGGTCAAGCGCTTCACCGTGAAGATGGTGGGCACCTGGACCGGCAACCGCGGCGTGCTCGAAGAAGACTTCACCTACAGCGACGGCACCTTGCAGCGGCGCGTGTGGCGCCTTCAGAAGCAGGCCGACGGCCGCTACACCGGCGAGGCCGACGACGTGGTGGGCGGCGCGGTTGGCCAGGCCGCCGGCAATGCGCTGAACTGGCGGTACACCCTGGCCCTGCCGGTCGACGGCAAGGTCTGGGAGGTGCAGTTCGATGACTGGATGTACCTGATGGACGAGAAGGTCATGCTGAACAAGGCGGTGATGAGCAAGTTCGGCATCACGCTTGGTGAAGTGACGCTGTCGTTCTACAAGCCGTGAGCAGGCCATGTCACTCAACCCCCGATTGACCGACTGGCAAGGCCGCGTGGTGTGGCTGGTGGGTGCGTCCACCGGCATCGGCCGCGCACTGGGCGTGGCCCTGCATGCGCGTGGCGCCACCGTGGTGGTGTCGGCCCGCTCGGCCGCCCCGCTGCAGGCCTTCGTGGCGCAGCACCCGGGCAGCCACGCAGCGCCGCTGGACGTGACCGACCGCGAGGCCTGCGCCAGCACCGCCGAGGCGCTGGTCGCCCAGCTCGGTGGCCTGGACCTGGTGCTGAGTTGCGCGGGCACCTACCAGCCCATGCACGCCACCCAGTTCGACCTGGACGTGATGCTCCGCCACCAGCAGATCAACGTGGCCGGCGCCCTGAACCTGATCGGCGCCGTGATGCCCTCGCTGCTGGCACAGGCCCAGACCGGCCGGGGCGGCCACCTGAGCCTGGTGGCCAGCGTGGCCGGCTACCGCGCACTGCCCAACGCGCTGGCCTACGGCCACACCAAGGCCGCACTGATCCACCTGGCGCAGTCGCTGCACCTTGATTTGTCGCCGCGCCAGCTGGGTGTCTCGCTGATCAACCCAGGCTTTGTCGACACCCCGCTGACGGCGCAAAATGGCTTCACCATGCCCGCGCTGCAGACACCGGAACAAGCTGCCGCCGCCATCCTGCACGGCTGGGCGCAGGGTGACTTCGAGATCCATTTCCCCCACCGCTTCTCGCGCGTGCTGAAGGCGCTGGGCCTGCTGCCCACGGGCAGTTATGAATGGCTGGTGCGCCGAGCCACCGGACTGCAATGAGCACCTTGCCCGGCGAGCCCAAGAGCCAGGATCCGCGGCTGCAGCGCCTGATCGATTTTTACGAACAGCTGCAGCCCGCACACCTGGACAAGCTCGATCGCATCTACAGCGACGATGTCCGCTTCAAGGACCCGTTCAACGACGTGAGCGGCCTGCCTGCGGTGCGCCACATCTTCAGCCACATGTTCGCCACGGTGCAAGCGCCTCGCTTCGTGGTGCGGCATGCGGTGAGCGATGCGGACCAGGGCTTCTTGACCTGGGACTTCCACTTCAGCAGCAAGGGCAGCACGTTCGAAGTGCACGGCGCCACGCGCGTGACGTTTGCAGCCGATGGCCGGGTGGCCCTGCACCGCGACTACTGGGACGTGGCTGAAGAGCTGTACGAAAAGCTGCCCGTGCTGGGCAGCTTGATGCGCTGGTTGAAGCGCCGGGCGCGCGGGTAACTCGACGCTCAGCTGGCGCTTGGTTTCAGCTCAGCGCCTGCAGCAGCCCATCCAGCGAATCCGTCACCAGCCAGGGCTGGGCTTGCGCGTCAGCGGGCTTGGGCGGATGACCCGCCCGGTGCAACCACACGCTGGGCAGGCCCGCCGCGTGCGCGCCCTCCACGTCCAGCGCCCAGTCGTCACCCACATGCAGCACCTGCTCAGGCGGCAGGCCCAATTGCTCGCACGCCGCATGGAAGAACACCGGCGCCGGTTTGCCAACACCAAATTCTCGCGCGGTCATCACACCCTGGAAGTGCTGCGCCAGGCCAATGCGGTGCAGGTCGGAGTTGCCGTTGGTCAGCGCTAACACCGGGTAGCGGCGGGCCAGCTCAGCCAGGGCGCGGGGCACCTCGTCGAACAGGGTCACACGCTGGCGGTGATCAAAAAACACCTCGAAGGCCGGGTGGGCCAGCGCGGGGTCTTCACCCGCCAGCGTAAGCGCCCGCTCAAGGCTGGTCTTGCGCAACCACGACAAGTCGTGAACCTGGTCCGGGTGCTGTGCGCCCACCGCGTTGCGCAGGGCACGCAGGCCCTTCACGTCAAACCGGGCCGCGGTGGCGGGGGCGTGCTGCGACAGCCAGTCGTGCAGCACGGCTTCGGCGCGCTCGATGGTCGGCCAGACTGGCCACAGGGTGTCGTCGAGATCGAGCGTGATGGCGCGGATGCGCTGGGGCACCGGGGCGAGGAGGTGCGGGGTCGCGGTCATGGGCGCTGTTGTCCTTCGGTCAGGCTGTCGAGCTGGAAGCGGCCTGACTTGTCGACCAGCCAGATGTCGACCCAGGTGTAGATGGCGTCTTCCGTCCCCCCCTGCGCAACCTCGCCGCGCAGGCCACGCGGCGCAGGCAGCTGGCCAAGTTGCCGGATCATGCCCACCACCCACGGGCCCACATCCTTGGCGGCGGCAGGCTCGCGGGTCAGACGCACGTCCAGCACACGTCCTTCGGCGTCCACATCGGTTTCGGTCACGGCCACCGCATGCATCCAGGCGGGCAGCTGACCACGGAAGATGTGCGGCGCATAAGCCGCGTAGACATGGCGGGCCACATCCTCGCGCCAGGCTTGTGTCTGGCCTGCGGCCGACGGCGCAGCGTCCACACGCACCACCGGCGGCGGCTGGCGAAACTGCGCCCGGGCGGGGGCCACCAGCCCCCCCAGGGCCAGCACCCCGGAGGCCAGCGCCAGCAAGGCGTGCCGCGGCCAGCTCACCGCATCCAGCCCTTGCGGCGGAAGTAGATCAGCGGCGCCGCCACCGAGGCCACCATCAGGCCCAGCGCGAACGGATAGCCCCAGGGCTGCTGCAATTCCGGCATGTGCTGGAAGTTCATGCCGTAGATGCTGGCGATCAGCGTGGGCGGCAGCAGCGCCACCGAGGCCACCGAGAAGATCTTGATGATCTTGTTCTGGTTGATGTTGATGAAACCGACGGTCGCATCCATCAGGAAGTTGATCTTGTCGAACAGGAAGGCGGTGTGGCTGTCGAGCGAATCGATGTCGCGCAGAATCTGCCGCGCTTCCTCGAACTGCTCGGCGTTCAGCATGCGGCTGCGCATCATGAAGCTCACCGCACGGCGGGTGTCCATCACGTTGCGGCGGATGCGGCCGTTCAAGTCTTCTTCCTTGGCGATGGCCGACAGGGCCTCACCAGCCGCCCGGTCATCCACGTCTTGCTTGAGCACCCGCGCGCTGACCTTCTCCAGGCTGTCGTAGATGCCTTCCAGCGCATCGGCCGAATACTCGGCGTCGGCGTCATAGAGCTTGAGCAGCACGTCCTTGGCGTCGTCGATCAGGGCCGGGTTGCGACGGGCGCGCAGGCGCAGCAGGCGGAACACCGGCAGGTCCTCGGCATGCACCGAGAACAGCACCTTGTTGAACAGGATGAAGGCCACGCGCACGTTGCGCGGCGTGATGTCATCGTCGATCAGGAAGTCTGAGCGGATGTGCAGCTCGCCGTTGTCTTCTTCGTAGAAGCGGGCGGACTCTTCCAGGTCATCGTCGACGATGTTGTCGGGGATCTGCAGGCCGAAATGGCTGGCGATCCAGCCGATTTCTTCCGAGGTGGGAGCTTCGAGGTCAACCCAGACCGGGTTGACGTCAGCGAGGTCGGCGATGGAGTCGATCTCTTCCTGCAGCAGGCGGCCGCTCAGGCGGCCCTTGTCCAGCGTGAAAACGTTGAGCATGGCGGGTTCCAGCATCGGCAACGCGGCCCGGCGCGGGCGGCGTGTGCATCAGTTTCGTGTCGGGGTGAGGGGCAGACCGTCGCACTCCGACACCGGCCACCGCGCAGGTGTGGAACACCCGGCACGGCCAGCGCGCTGGAGAGGACGGTCACCGAGGGTGAGGGGCGTCCAAGTCAGGCTCTCTGGAAATCAAGAATGGGCCGCATTATGGTGCATTCCCGCAGGGCCTCAGCCGCCGTGTTCCAGCAATTGCGGTGTGGGCTGGGCCTGCGCCACGCAGGGCAGCCACAGCGTCACCCGCGTGCCGCTGCCGAAGGCGCTGTGCAGCCGCACCGCGCCGCCCTGCAGCTCGACGATTTCCTTCACCACGCTCATGCCCAGGCCAGTGCCGGGGATGTTGCCGGAGGGGTCGGCGCGGTAGAAGCGCTCGAACACCCGCGCCAGCTGCTCGGGCGTCATGCCGATGCCGCTGTCGGCCACCTCGATGCCCACGGCCGGCGCGCCGTGCAGCTCGCCGTCGAGCGTGCACAGGGTGATGCTGCCGCCGGCGGGCGAGTACTTGTAGGCGTTCGACAGCACATTGGTCAGTGCCTGGATGGTCTTGTCGAGGTCGATCAGCAGGGGCTGCGCGCCGTGGCTGACCTGCACCTCCACCTTGCGGGCGTCGCCCTGCACCATCAGTCCGTCGATCGATCGATCCACCAGTTCGGCCACGGTGTGCGGCTCGCGGCGCATGTCCTTGCCCTGGCGGGCCTCGATGCGGGCCAGGTCGAGCAACTCGTTGACCATGTTGATGAGCAGCGAGGCCTGTCGGTGGATCGTCTCCAGCACGTCGCGCCGGCGGGCTTCCGGCACGGGCCGGTTCAGCAGCAGCTCGGTGAAACCGAACACACTGACCATCGGCGTGCGCAGCTCATGCGCGGCAGTGGTCAGGAACTCGCTCTTCATGCGGTCGACTTCCATCTCGCGGGTCACGTCGCGGAAGTACAGGATGGATTCACCACGGCCGTCGATGTTCAGCCGCGCCAGCCGGGTGACGGTGCGGCGCTCCGGCAGCACCATCTCGATCAGCTCGTCGGTGTCGAAGCTGCCGGCGCCCTGCGCATTGGCGTTGAGCGTGCTCAAGGGCTCGCAGGGCTTGGTCGGGTCACACAGGGCACCGAAGAGCAGGTCGAACTCCCGCAGCGTCATGCCACTGGCCACGCGCTCCACGTCCCAGCCGGTGATCTTGCGCAGCGCGCGGTTGCCAAACACCAGCACGCCGTCGCTGTCGAACACGGCGTAGCCGTCCGGGCTCAAGTCGAACACCGCGTTCAGGCGCGCATTGCGCTCGGCCAGTGCCAGCCGAGAGCGCTCCCGCTCGCTCACGTCGTTCAGGATGCCGACATAGTGGCGAACGGTGTCGTCCGCCGAGCGCACCGGCGCCAGCGCCAGTTCATTGAAGAACAGCGTGCCGTCCTTGCGGTAATTGCGCAGCACCACGGTGGCCGAGGACTGCGTGGCGATGGCCTGGCGCATCACATCGATCTCCGGCTGGTCGTGGTCAGTGCCTTGCAGCAGGGCGCACTTCTTGCCGATGACTTCCCAGGGCTGGTAGCCGGTGATGCGGGTGAAGGCCGGGTTGGCGTAGAACACCGGCTGGCCGGGCAGGCTCATGTCGGAGATCACGATGCCGTTGGTGGCGCATTCGAGAGCCCGGTTGTAGAGCTCCATCATGCCCATCGTCATGCGCTGCTCGGTGAGGTCACGCACCACCGCGGCGTAGCGCGTGCCGGCATCCGTTTCCACCCGCGAGATCGACACCTCGGCCGGGAACGGCGTGCCGTCGTTGCGGCTGGCGTCAATGTCCAGTCGCGCCAGGTGCGAGCCTGACGCGCGCATGAACAGACCTGCCAGCGTGGCCTCTTCAATCTTCTCTGCGGTGAGTGAAGGCAGCAGCCGGCTCACGGGCTGGCCGATGATCTGTTCTTCCGTGCAACCGAACACCGACGTGACGGCGTGGTTGACCAGCGTGATGCGAGCCTGATCATCAAGACCCAGCAAGGCATCTGGCGCAGCGTTGATGACCGCCGCCGTGCGCGCTTCCGCGGCGCGTGTGGCATCGAGCTGGCGCACCATCGCCGCCGACGCTTCATTCAACGCGTCCACCAGTTCATCCACCTCTGCGCTGCCGCCACTGTTGGCCGGCATCTGCAGGCCGAACTGCCCGGGCAGCCGCCGCGCGAACATGACGACGCGGTGCAAGGGCTGGAGCGCCTGGGCGGTGAAGATCGCCATCAGGGCGATCACGACGATGCCGCCGATCACCATCCAGATCACGGCCTGGTCACGCAGGGCATCGAGGTGCTTGGTGGTGACCCGGGAATCGAAGCGCACGCGCAGCCACGCCTGCGCACCACCGACCGGTGCGGTGGCTTCCACGGTGCCGTTCTCATCGGTTTGCGCTTCGCCCAGCGAGGGCCGCATGCGTTCCTGCGAGCGGTCCGTGATGAGCACCCGGCCGCTGTCGCCATGCACATAGGTGTGCATGATCTGGCCATCCCGGTCGGCCAGGTCGATGCGCAGCACGCCCTGCAGGCTGGCCAGATCGGACAGCCGCTGATGCAGGCCATGAACGTCCTTGTGTGCCAGGTCCGCAGCCACGTTGTCCGCGACCGACAGCGCCAGGTTCTGCGCCCAGCCCCGCCCTTCCTGCCGGGCGGTCTCGGTGATGCGGTGGGTGGAATCCACCGCCATGGTGAGCACCGCAGCCACGATCACGCCGCTGGCAACAACCAGCAACTGCCGCCACAGCTTTCGTGGCCAGACCAACTGCCAGAGCGCGGACATGGCGCGGGCCCGTCAGGCGGTGGCGCCGACCATT
Organism: Ideonella margarita; assembly: GCF_038066635.1. Classification (NCBI taxonomy): domain Bacteria; kingdom Pseudomonadati; phylum Pseudomonadota; class Betaproteobacteria; order Burkholderiales; family Sphaerotilaceae; genus Ideonella; species Ideonella margarita. The sequence continues at coordinate 161,941 of NZ_JBBUTI010000008.1, forward strand.
CGCTCCAGCGTCTCGATCAGCTGCAACGGGCTGAAGGGCTTGATGAGGTACTCGTCGGCACCCACCTGCGTGCCGGCCTCGCGGTCTTTCTGCTGGCCACGAGCCGTGAGCAGCACCACCTTGATGGCCTTGAGCTCCGGGTCGCTCTTGATGCGCTGGCAGACCTGCAAGCCGTCGAGCTCGCCCGGCATCATCACGTCGAGCAGCATCAGGTCGGGCTTGATGGCGGCGGCCATGCGCAAGCCGAACGAGCCGTCCGAGGCCTCGTGGATTTCGTAGTTCTCGAACTCCAGCGTCATGCGGATGAGCTTGCGGATGTCTGCCTGGTCTTCAACGATAAGGATGCGCTTCATGGTTCAGCTCCTGGCTGGGTCGTCAACGGGCCGCCGTTGAATCAATGGCGGCGTTCGCGAGGGGCGGCTCCTTGCGCCTGCGCGCACGGGCCATCAAGGCAGCCAGGTCCTTCGCATATTGCTGGGCCTGGGCGATGTCGAGTTGGGTGGTGTCTGCGCGGTGGGGCGCGCCGGTGGGCAGATCGATCATGAAAGTGCGCACACCGTGGTCGATTTCCTCGCGCAGCAGGCCGCCATGCATGGCGACGATGTGCTGCGAGAGTTGCAGGCCGATTTCCTCGCGCGCCTGCCGGCGTTTGGTGGCGGCGTTCGCAACGTTTGGCGTGGCCGCTGCCGGGGTTCCCAGCATCGGGATGCCTTCAGGCACTTCACGGTTGAAGACGCCGCAATCACGGAAGATGATGAGGGCGCGCGGGCCCATCTGGCGATGCTCGATCTCCAGCGTGCCCTCCTTGGGTGTGCTGCGCACCGCCGACTCCAGGCACTCCTGGAACACGCGGGTCAGCCACTGCTCGCTGCCGTACAGGGTGGCCAGCGCTGTCACATCGCCTTCGGCGATGAACCGGGCCGTGATGCTGCGCTCGACCGCCAGCGGCTCCACCGCCGTCCAGGCCTTCTGCAGCAGCGGCCACAACTCCAGCCGGTCGGTCGACATCAACGACGCCGAGCCCCAGACCTCGGCCAGATCGACCAGCTTGTCGAGCACGCGCAGCACGTCCTCTGACCGTTCCTGGGCCACATGCACCGCAGCGGCATCACGCTCCTGCAGCGCCATGTCGAGGCCGTCGTGCGCGCGCCGCAGAGGCTCACGCAGGTCTTCCTGGACAACGATCATCAGGTTGTTGAAGGCCACGCCGCCGGCGTCCAGCGTGTCATTGGCGATCATCACGAAGGCATCGTCCTTGACGAGGCCGGGAATCACGCGGCACATCAGCTCAGCCGGCGCCTGCCCCGGCTGCGACGCCACGCCGGAGGCCTTGATCACGCGGGGCGTCTGGGTTTCGACGGCCTCCGCCACGGCACGCATCATGTCGGTGTCATACAGGCGCAGGCCCGAGGACAGACCCGTCTTCTGACCGGCCAGGGTATTGGCATGGCGCACCACGCCGTCGCTGCCCACCCACAGCAGGCCCTGTTTCAGGTTCTCAAGCAGCTCAGACAAGCTGGTGTTCATGATCAGCACTCTCCAGCCCAGGGGCGGTTCGCGGTCGTCGCATCGTGTCGCGGGCGACCGGACGGACGCCAACCGTTCGACCACCATGCGTCGGTTATCGGCGTGTCTGAGGGAGGCTGAAGTGGTGGGCGCGAAGTTGTACGCGTTCTTGTGCGCGAAGTTGCGCACGAAGTTGCGCAGGCAGTTGCGCACGCAGTTCCGCACGTACCGGCCGGCGCGCGGCGCCGTGCCGGAGGATCAGAGCGGAATGGCCGCGCTGTCCAGCCGCACGATGCCCAGCTCGGCGATGCGCGCGCGTGCGAGCTTTTCAAGCTCGGCAAACGGAACCGGCTTGGTGAGGCAGCGCACACCGGGAGGCAGCGTGCCGCGGTCAGCCAGTTCCACCGGGCTCAGCGCCGTGATGACCACGATGTGCTCGGCCGACAGCGCCTGCTCAGAGGCCAGCAGCGAGCGCAGCATGTGGAAACCGTCCATGCCGGGCATCATCAAGTCGGTGATCAGCAAGTCAGGCCGCTGCTGGCCGATCTGCATCAGACCGTCGAAACCGTCCTTGGCCAGGCGGACATGAATGGGCAAGTCCCAGCCTTCAATGACCATGGCGTAGAGATTGAGTAGATCAGGCTCATCTTCAACCACCAGCATCTCCAGCGTGTCGCGCGCGGGGCCGGCCACGGCGCCACGGCGCTCGGCCGCCAGGGCCAGCACGGCGGCACGGGCAATCCGGCGATGTCCGCCTGCGGTCTTCCAGGCCGGCAAGACGCCGCTTTCAACCCAGAGCTGAACCGTGCGCAGCGCCACCCCCAGCATCTGGGCGGCTTCGCGGGTGGACATGACGTCGTCGTTGGTAGGTGATCGGTGCACCGTGGCAATTTATCAGTTGTATCAACTGAAACCAATCCCGCATCGGGATGAATTGCGCCGGGCTGCCGTCAAGGGCGTGATCTGCATCAAACGCGGGCGCCATGGCCGGCTGAGCGATCAGCGGAAGCTGAGGGCCGCGGCAGGCAAGGCGGCCAATTCACCTACCCGGAATTTCCGTGGCGCAGTGCTCAAACCAGCGGAGTCTAGCCCGCTTTTTCGGGGCTGAACATTCTTGTCAAAGCGTCGAGGCAGGCGCACACTGAATTCGACGGGGTGCCTGGCTGACAGCAGCAACCCGGGCAAGCAGACCGAGTGCCTGCAATCTGTTCCCTCTCTCCCTGCACACGCGAAAGGAGTTCTCGATGAACCTGAAGATCAGCGGACACCACCTTGAAGTGACCCCTGCACTGCGTGAATACGTGCTGACCAAACTAGACCGCGTGACCCGGCATTTCGACCAGGTGGTTGATGTCAACGTCCTGCTGACGGTGGAAAAGATGAAGGAGAAGGAACGACGACAGAAAGCGGAAGTGACCTTGCATGTGAAGGGCAAGGACATCTTCGTGGAACAGTCCCACGAAGACCTGTACGCCGCCATCGACACCTTGATGGACAAGCTGGATCGGCAAGTCTGCCGCCACAAGGAACAGCTCCAGAACCATCACCACGTCGCCGTGAAGCGGCAAGTCGTTGCAACAACCTGAGTTCAGACCTCTGACGCACAGGCGGCCCCACAGGGGCCGCTTTTTGTTGGTGCTCCACACAGGGGGCTGAAAAACAGCACAATGTTGCTGCAATGCAGCACGGCTTGGCTTCTCAACCGTGTCAGCGCATGTTCAGATTCCCAGAAGCCTGCCGATTTCTATAATCCGCACCCTTGACCAGACGCAACGTCGTTCTGAAGCCGTCACACAGAGACACGTCGGAGTACCTGCCATGAACCGCCTTGCCGCCATCCTGCCCGCAGCCAACGTGCTGGTCGGGGTGGAAGCCACCAGCAAAAAGCGCGCGTTCGAGCACGCCGGCCTGCTGTTTGAAAACCAGCACTCGATTGCCCGTGCCACGGTGACCGACAACCTGTTCGCCCGTGAACGGCTGGGCTCCACCGGCCTGGGTCACGGCGTGGCCGTGCCGCATGGCCGCGTCAAGGGCCTGAAGAACCCGCTGGCCGCCGTGCTGCGTGTCGAGAACCCGATTCCGTTTGACGCACCCGATGACGAGCCGGTCAGCCTGCTGATCTTCCTGCTGGTGCCCGAAGCTGCCACCCAGCGTCACCTCGAAATCCTCTCGGAAATCGCCGAGCTCCTGTCAGACCGCGAACTGCGCGAGAAGCTCAAGGCCTCGCCTGACGCCGCTGAGGTGCACCGCCTGATCGAAGGCTGGGAACCGCTGAAGTCGGTCGCCTGACCAGCCAGCCCCAACAGCGTCGCGCCGCGTGAAGCCCATTTCAATCAGCGCCGAGGCGCTGTTCGAGGAACACCAGCCCGCCCTCAAGTGGGAATGGATCGCTGGTCATGCCCATCCTGAGCGTCGTTTTGACGACGCCGCCGTGCGCGATGCGCATTCGGCCGCCGACCTGGTCGGCTACCTGAACTACATCCACCCTTACCGGGTGCAGATCGTCGGCCGACGTGAAGTGGCCTACCTCGGTGAAGGCGTGCCCCTGGAGGTGCAGGAACGCCGCATCCAGCGCATCGTCACGCTGGAGCCACCCGTCCTGATCGTGGCCGACGGCGAACATGCCCCTGATCGCCTCGTGGCCATGTGCGACCGCGCCGAGATCCCGCTGTTCACCACCGCGCATTCCGCCGGCCACGTCATCGACGTGGTGCGCTCTTACCTCAGCCAGCTGTTCGCTGACCGCACCACCCGCCATGGCGTCTTCATGGACATTCTGGGCCTGGGCGTGCTGCTGACCGGTGAATCCGGCCTGGGCAAGAGCGAGCTGGGCCTGGAGCTGATCTCGCGCGGACACGGCCTGGTGGCCGACGACGCGGTTGATCTCTACCGCGTCGCGCAAACCACCCTGGAAGGCCGCTGCCCCGAACTGCTGATGAACCTGCTGGAGGTGCGCGGCATCGGCCTGCTCGACATCAAGGCCATCTTTGGCGAAACCGCCGTGCGGCGGAAGATGCGCCTGAAGCTCATCGTGCACCTGGTCCGCAAGGAAACCATGGAGCGGGAGTTCGAGCGTCTGCCTTACGAACCGCTGTACGAAGACATCCTGGCCATCCCTGTGCGCAAGGTGGTCATTGCGGTGGATGCCGGCCGCAACCTGGCCGTGCTGGTGGAAGCCGCGGTGCGCAACACCATCCTGCAGTTGCGCGGCATCGACACCTACCAGGAATTCATCCAGCGGCATCAGGCCGCGATGGGCCAGAACCAGGATTTCTGACCGGCGCTGCCGGGCGGTGCTCGCAGTCGGTCTTGGTGCAGTGCCCGTACAGCGACAGCGCGTGGTCCTGCAGCTCGAAGCCGCGGGCCTGCGCCACCGAGCGCTGACGCGCCTCGATGTCCGGATCGAAGAACTCTTCAACCCGCCCGCAGGTCAGGCACACGAGGTGGTCGTGGTGCTGGCCCTCGTTGAGCTCGAACACCGACTTGCCTGACTCGAAATGGTTGCGGCTCAGCAAACCCGCCTGCTCGAATTGCATCAGCACGCGGTACACGGTGGCCAGGCCGATGTCCGACCCTTCCGTCAGCAAGGCCTTGAAGACGTCCTCGGCCGTCATGTGCCGCTGCTGCGACTTCTGGAAAATCTCGAGGATCCGGATGCGGGGCAGCGTAGCCTTCAGGCCGCTGCTCTTGAGTTCGTCTGCGTTGGTCATGCTGTCTTCCTGATCTGCGGCCGCAGCCATTGCCGATGGGGTCGCTAGAATCGTCGCATCATAGCCAGCCTGCCCCGGGTTGGCACTTCACACCCTGCAGGCATACTCCGCCCCATGCGATTTTTGTCCTACTCCCGAACGGCCGCTCTGGCGCCCGTGGCCCTGGCGCTTTGCCTGCTGGGCGGCTGCTCCACGATCTCCAACACCCTGTCGAACGGCATCACCAGCGTGATTTCGCCCTACCGCAGCGACATCGTGCAGGGCAATGTGATCACCCGCGAGCAGATGGCCAACATCAAGCCGGGCACCAGCCGCGCCGACGTGCGTGACGCGCTGGGCTCGCCGCTGATCGCCGACGCCTTCCACGCCAACCGCTGGGATTACGTCTTCACGCTGCGCCGCCCGGGCGTGGAGCAGCAACGCCGCGCGGTCGTCATCCTGTTTGAAGGCGACAAGGTGGCTTCGATCGACGCCCCCGAGCTGCCCACCGAACTCGATTTTGTCGCCAGCATCAGCCGCGGCGCACCCAGCACCAACGTGCGCAAGCTGGAGCTGACCGACGAGCAACGCGCCGAGTTGCCAGCTCCGAAGCCGGTGAGTGCCGCCGCCGCCAACCAGCCGCAAGGCGCTGTTCGCACCTACCCGCCGCTGGAGGCACCGTGAGCGCCGCCGCCCCCTTGCGCATCGCGATCGCCGGTGCCAGCGGCCGCATGGGCCGCATGCTGATCGAAGCCGTCCACCAGGCCGATGACTGCGTGCTGGCCGGCGCACTCGACGTGCCCGGCAGCCCGGCGCTTGGCAATGACGCCACCGCATGGCTCGGCCATCAAAGCGGCGTGGCCATCACGTCCGACCTGCGCGCCGGCCTGGCCAACGCGCAGGTGCTGATCGACTTCACGCGCCCCGAAGGCACGCTGGCCCACCTGGCGGTGTGCCGCGAGCTGGGCATCAAGGCGGTGATCGGCACGACCGGCTTCTCCGACGAGCAGAAGGCGCAGATCAACGAGGCCGCTGCGGATGTGGCCATCATGATGGCGCCCAACATGAGCGTGGGCGTGAACGTCGTGCTCAAGCTGCTCGACATGGCCGCACGCGCCCTTAACGAGGGCTACGACATCGAGATCATCGAAGCCCATCACCGCCACAAGGTGGACGCGCCCAGCGGTACCGCGCTGGCCATGGGTGAAACCGTGGCGGCTGCCCTGGGCCGCGACCTGAAGGCCTGCGCCGTCTACGGCCGCGAAGGCGTGACCGGCGAGCGCGATCCGTCCACCATCGGCTTTGCCACCGTGCGTGGTGGCGACATCGTCGGCGACCACACCGTGCTGTTTGCCGGCACCGGCGAGCGCATCGAGATCACCCACAAATCGTCGAGCCGCGTCACCTATGCCCAAGGCAGCCTGCGCGCCGCCCGCTTCCTGGCGAGCCGCCCGAACGGGCTGTTCGGCATGAACGACGTGCTGGGTCTGGCCTGACGCCATGGGCGGCCTGCCGGAGTTCTGGTCCGAAAGTGATGCCATCGGCCGCGCCGTCGCGCTGGCCTTGCTGGCCATGTCGGTGGGCGCCTGGGTCCTGATCCTCTGGAAGGGCTGGCTGCTGAACCGGGCCCGCCACGACATCACCCACGGCACGGCCATCTTCTGGGATGCGCCCGAGCTGGCCGCCGCACGCGAGCGCCTGCAGGCGATCGACCGCGAACAGACCCTGCTGCCCCTGGTGGAGGCGGCCTTCGCCCAGCCGACGGGCGGCACGCTGCAAGCCCAGGGCGACGCTGCCGCGCAGCGCACGCGCCGGCTGCGCGACGCCTTGAATGATGTCTTGAACCGGCTGCAATCGGGCCAGGTCTTCCTGGCGTCGGTCGGGGCCGTGGCGCCGTTTGTCGGCCTGTTCGGCACCGTCTGGGGCATCTATCACGCGCTGCTGGGCATGGCGAGCAGCGGCTCGATGAGCATCGACAAGATCGCCGGCCCAGTGGGTGAAGCGCTGGTGATGACCGCCGCCGGCCTGGCCGTCGCCATTCCGGCCGTGCTGGCCTACAACGTGTTCGGCAAGCGCGTGGGCCAGTGCGAGGCCGAGCTTGAAGGCTTTGCGCACGACCTGCATGAACTCGCCGGCCACCGCGCCGCGCCCTCGGGCGACTGAGCCATGGCCTTCGGCCGACTGGAACGCCACCGCGCACAGGCGCCGATGAGCGACATCAACATGACGCCGCTGATCGACGTGATGCTGGTGCTGCTGGTGATTTTCATGATCGCCGCGCCGCTGATGACCAGCAAGCTGAAGCTGGACCTGCCCAAAGCCAACGGCGCGCCAACGCAGACGCCGAAGCAGCCGCTGCGCCTGGGGCTGGACGCCGAAGGCACGCTCTACCTGGGCGACGAACGCATCACGGCCGAGGAACTGGCCACCCGCGCCGCAGCCGCTGCCAAGACCGACCCGACCACCGAGGTGCAACTGCGCGCCGACGTGAAGGTGCCCTACGGCCGCGTGGCCGAATTGATCGCGCAGTTGCAAGCCGCGGGCTTAAGCCGCATCGGCTTCATCACCAGCACCGCGGCGCCCAGCCGTTGATCCGCTGATCCGCTGACAACTCAGGGCCGTGGCGCAACGCCCGGCACCGCCTGCACCAGCGGCCGGGCCTGCAGCAGCACGATGCGCCCCTGCGGGTCGGTCGCCCATTCGATGTCCTGCGGCGCCGGGCCCAGCAGGCGCTGCACGCGCTGGCCGGTTTCCGCCAGCCCCCGCACCAGCGCGTCCGTCAGCACGGCGCGGCCCGGTGGCTGAGCTTCCTCGCGCACGCCGCCGGCCGCATCCAGCAGCAGGGCCACCGGGTCTTCGCTGCGGCTGAGCACCTGCACGGCGTGGCTGCGGTGGTGATACAGCACCTGCTCGGCCTGCCGCTTGCCTTCCACTACCCGGATGCCCAAGCCGCGCTTGGCCGACACATAACTCAGGCCCGGCCGCTGGGGGTCGAACGGGTTGATCGTGGCCAGCACGCCTGACGACTGCGCCGCCACCGCCCGCTGCACCAGCACGCCCATCACCACGCTGTCCTGCGGCACGCCGGCCCAGCGGCGCGCTTCCCAGGCGTCGGCGTTCCACACCGACGCCCACACCGTGCGCACCGCATCGGCCAGGGCCTCCGGCCGCGTCACGTTGGGCACGGTGGTGTAGAGCCCGGCACCGCTGAAGCCCGGCAAGTCTTCCGAGTTGGATGAGCTGCGCACGAACACGCCATCGCCGCCCAGCTGCTGCTGCCAGCGTGCCAGCCAGCCACGCTCATCGCCCTCGGGCAGCGGCACGGTCAGCAGGGTCTGGCGCAGCGTGGCCAGGGCCTCGGCGCGCACCCGGCGGTCGGTGGCAAAACCCGGGGTGGCCTGGGCACGCGCCAGCGCCTCGCGGGCGGCCGGCTGGGCCATGAAGGCAGCGAAGCGGCCGAACGGGATGCAGAAGCCGTCTGGCACCGGCGCCACGCCGGGGAAGGCGCCCCGCTGCCACGCGGTGGTCAAGGCTCCGAGGTTGGCCGCCTTGGCGCCGCAGCGGCGGCGGTCGGCCACACCCAGCCGGGCCAGCGGCACCAGCTCATCACGGCGCAGCTCAGGTGCCGGCCAAGTCGTGACCGGTGCGCGCAGCACCTGCCCGGCCTGGGCGCGCTCGGCCTCGGTGGCGCGCACCAGCGTCACACCGGTGCGGGCCACGTCCAGGCGCACCCACTCGCCCGCCAGGCTGCGCCAATCGCGGGTATCCAGCACCCAGGCGTTCGGAATGCCCCAGCCGCGCGCCAGCAGGTTCACATGCGACAAGGTGGTGGACGGCCGCGCCGTGATCACGCCAGCTACCGGCGGCAGGCCCAGCGGCACCTCATCGAGCAGCACGATGTCGTCCGGTGCCAGGTCATCCACCGCATCGGCATCGGCCACCACGCGCAGGCGGCCCACGGCCCGGCCCACGTTGAGCGGCAGAAAACCTTGTTCTCGAATCAGATCAACGGCGGCCAGCATCGGCACCCCCAGCGTCTCGCCCACCGCCTGCTGGGCCTGTGAATTGGGCTTGAAGCGCAGCAGCGCGTAGAAGCTGTCCTGCAGCGATTGCCGCGCCAGGCGCAGCAGGTTGGCATCGAGTTGATCGCCTTCCCAGAATTCGAAGGTCCAGGCCTGGCTGGCCGATTGCCAGGCCAAGGTGCCGAACAGGTGGCGGCGCTGGGGGGAGCGGTAGTTGGCCTTGAAGGCCCGCTCGTCGATCTGCGTCAGGCCGTCACGCGCTTGCAGGAACTGCTGGTGCAGCGCGTACCGGCGGCTGTCGATGTACTGCACCTGGTTGCCTCGGCCGCGGTCAATCAGGAACAGCAGGTGCGGCAGCGCCAGCGGCGTGCCGGCGTCCATCACCCGCGCGAGGCGGTCGGCGTCAACGCGGCTGCCGATGCGCGGCAGCCAGCCCGCCGGCACGGGCGTGGCACCTGCCGGCGTCGAGATAGGCCCGGGCCGGGGGGCGATCGACCGATAGCCCGAGGGCTTTTCAGCGAGCTGGGCGTGGGCCGGGCCGGCCAGGCTGGCCACCACCGCAAAGGCAACTGAAGCCGCCAGCCAGACAAGGCGGCGCGAGGGGATGGGAACAAGACGTCCGGGCATCGGGCCATGATGCCAAGGGCACGCGCGATAATCAGCGCCATGAACGAGAAATACGTCCCCGCCGAGGTCGAAGCCGCCGCCCAGGGCCACTGGAATGCCCGTGATGCCTACCGTGTCACCGAGGATGCGAATCGCCCCAAGTTCTACGCCTGCTCGATGCTGCCTTACCCGTCGGGCAAGCTGCACATGGGCCATGTGCGCAACTACACCATCAACGACATGCTGACCCGCCAGCTGCGCATGAAGGGCTTCAATGTCCTGATGCCGATGGGCTGGGACGCATTCGGCCTGCCGGCTGAAAACGCCGCGATGAAGGGCGGTGTGCCGCCCGCACAGTGGACGTACTCGAACATCGCCTACATGAAGGGCCAGATGCAGGCCATGGGCCTGGCGATCGACTGGTCGCGCGAGGTGGCCACCTGCCAGCCGCAGTACTACAAGTGGAACCAGTGGCTGTTCCTGCAGATGCTGAAGGCCGGCATCGCCGAGCGCCGCACCCAGGTCGTCAACTGGGACCCGGTCGACCAGACCGTGCTGGCCAACGAGCAGGTCATCGACGGCCGCGGCTGGCGCTCTGGCGCGCTGGTTGAAAAGCGCGAGATCCCCGGCTACTACCTGAACATCGTCCAGTACGCCGACGAGCTGCTGGGCGCCGTGGCCAATCCGGAAGATCCGAACTACCTGTCGGGCTGGCCCGAGCGCGTGCGCCTGATGCAGGAAAACTGGATCGGCAAGAGCGAAGGCGTGCGCTTCGCCTTCCCGCACCAGATCACGGGCGCTGATGGCGCGCTGATCCAGGACGGCAAGCTCTACGTCTTCACCACCCGTGCCGACACCGTCATGGGCGTGACCTTCTGCGCCGTGGCGCCTGAGCACCCGCTGGCCACGCATGCCGCGGCCACCAACCCGGCGCTGGCGGCGTTCATCGTCGAGTGCGGCCAAGGCGGCACCACGGAAGCCGAACTCGCCACCCAAGAGAAGAAGGGCATGGCCACCGGCCTGTTCGTGACGCACCCGCTGACGGGCGCGCAGGTGGAAGTGTGGGTCGGCAACTATGTGCTGATGAGCTACGGCGACGGCGCCGTGATGGGCGTGCCTGCCCATGACGAGCGGGACTTCGCCTTCGCGAAGAAGTACGACCTGGCGATCAGGCAGGTGGTGGCCGTGGAAGGCGAAACCTTCTCCACCGACGCCTGGGCCGACTGGTATGGCGACAAGCAGAAGTGCGTCTGCGTGAACTCCGGCGAGCTCGATGGCCTGGGCCAGAAGGCCGCCGTGGGCAAGGTGGCCGAGCTGATGGCCGCCAAGGGCCTGGGCGAGAAGAAGACCACCTGGCGCCTGCGCGACTGGGGCATCAGCCGCCAGCGCTACTGGGGCACGCCGATCCCGATCATCCACTGCGACGACTGCGGCGCCGTGCCGGTGCCCGAGCAGGACCTGCCGGTCGTGCTGCCGGAAGACCTGATCCCCGACGGCTCAGGCAACCCGCTGAACAAGTGCGCGAGCTTCCTCAACGTGGGCTGCCCGAAGTGCGGCAAGCCGGCCCGCCGCGAAACCGACACGATGGACACGTTCATCGATTCGTCGTGGTACTTCATGCGCTATTGCGATCCGGCGAACCCGGACGCGATGGTGGCGGAGGGTGCCAAGTACTGGATGCCGATGGACCAGTACATCGGCGGCATCGAGCACGCCATCCTGCACCTGCTGTACGCCCGTTTCTGGACCAAGGTCATGCGTGACCTGAAGCTGATCGACGTGAGCGAGCCCTTCACCCGCCTGCTGACGCAGGGCATGGTGCTGAACCACATCTACTCGCGCCGCACCGACAAGGGCGGCATCGAGTACTTCTGGCCGCACGAGGTGGAGAACGTCGCTGACGAGACCGGCAAGGTCATCGGCGCCAAGCTCAAGGAAGCCAAGGGCGACCTGCCGGCCGGCACCGCCATCGACTACCAGGGCATCGGCACGATGTCCAAGTCGAAGAACAACGGCGTCGATCCGCAGGACCTGATCAACACCTACGGCGCCGACACCGCGCGCCTGTTCGTGATGTTCGCCAGCCCGCCCGAGCAGACCCTGGAGTGGAACGACTCCGGCGTGGAAGGCGCGCACCGCTTCCTCAAGCGCGTGTGGGCGTTTGGCGCCAAGCAGGCCGAGCACCTGCGCCGCGCCACGGCCACCGACCTGTCGGGCGCCGCCCTGCGGGCCGATGCCAAGGTGCTGCGCCGCGAGATGCACCTGGTGCTGCGCCAGATGAGCCATGACTACGAGCGCATGCAGTACAACACCGTGGTGTCGGGCTGCATGAAGCTGCTGAACGCGCTCGAGGCCTTCAAGCCGGACGGCAGCGACGGCGATGCCGCCGTGCTGTGCGAAGGCATGTCGCTGCTGCTGCGCGCGCTCTACCCGGCCTGCCCGCACATCAGCCACGGCCTGTGGACCGACCTCGGCTATGCCGCGGTGGTGGGCGAGCTGCTGGACGCCCCGTGGCCGCAGGTGGACGAAGCCGCGCTGGTGCAGGACGAGATCGAGCTGGTGCTGCAGATCAACGGCAAGCTGCGTGGCGCGGTGAAGGTGCCGGCTTCGGCCGACAAGGCCGCCATCGAAGCCGCTGCGGTGGCGGCGCTGGCCGATCCGGAACTGGCCAAGTTCACCGAGGGCAAGCCGCCCAAGAAGGTGGTCGTGGTGCCGGGCCGCCTCGTCAACGTGGTGGTCTGACCCTTGAGCCGCCTGACCGCCCCGATTGACCTCGCCCCGGCTGCGCTGCCGAACACCGAGGCGCGTCCATCACGCCGCACCTGGCTGCTGGCGGCTGCCGCCGGCCTGGGTGTCTCGTTGGGTGCGGGCTTGAGCGGCTGCGGCTTCGCGCTGCGCCAGCCCGCGGCCCTGCCCTACACGCGCATCGCGCTGCAGGGCTTTGCCGTGCGCTCACCGATGCTCGACGAGATTCGCCACGCGCTGCCGCCCAGCTGCGTGGTGGTCGACAGCCCGGCGGCGGCGCAGGCCGTGATCGTGGCGCTGGAAGACAAGGTCACACGCACCGTGGCGGCCTCCACCTCGGCCGGCGAAGTGCGCGAGTTCCGCCTGCGCGTGACGCTGAAGTTCCGGCTGGCAGGCCCCGGCGGCGAAGAATGGCTGCCAGCCACCGAGCTGGAGCAGTCACGCGACATGAGCTACACGGAATCCGCGGCACTGGCCAAGGGCAGTGAAGAGGCCGGCCTGCTGCGCGCCATGCGCGCCGACCTGGCCCGGCAGCTGCTGGCGATGCTGGCCGCCACGGGCCGGCAGGCCCGCTGAGCGCCCGACGCTGATCGCCTCCGATGCAAGTTCGCGCCGCCGACATCGCTGCCCACCTGCAGCGCCAGGGCCTCAAGGCCATCTACACCGTGCACGGCGACGAGCCGCTGCTGGCGCAAGAGGCGGCTGACACCATCCGCGCGGCGGCCCGCGCCCAGGGCTTTGGCGACCGCCAGGTGTTCACCGTCAGCGGCGCGCATTTCGACTGGAGCGGCGTGCTGGGCGCGGCACAGTCGATGGGCCTGTTCGCCGATCAGCAGCTGATCGAGATCCGCATTCCCTCCGGCAAACCGGGCAAGGAAGGCTCCACCGCGCTTCAGCAGTATTGCGACGCGCTGGGCGACGGCTTGCTGACCATCGTGCACCTGCCACGCCTGGACAAGCAGCAACTGACGAGCGCCTGGTTCCTCGCGCTGGACCGCGCTGGCGTCACCGTGCGGGTCGATCCGATCGAGCGGCACCAGCTGCCCACCTGGATCGCCCACCGCCTGGCCGCACAAGGCCAGCGGCTGGCCGCCGGTGAAAGTGGCCAGCAGGCGCTGACGTTCTTTGCGGACCGCGTGGAAGGCAACCTGCTCGCGGCCCACCAGGAATTGCAGAAGCTGGCCTTGCTGTACCCGGCGGGCGAGCTCAGCATCGAGCAGATCCAGGACGCCGTGCTCGACGTGGCCCGGTTCGACGTGTTCAAGCTCGGCGCCGCCGTGCTGGCCGGCCAGACCGGCCGCGCCCTGCGCATGCTCGAAGGCCTGAAGGCCGAGGGCGAAGCCGCCGTGCTGGTGCACTGGACGCTGGCCGACGACGTGCGGGCGCTGTACCGCGCGCGGGCCGCCATGGACGACGGCAAACCCCTGCCGATGGCCCTGCGCGAAGCCCGGGTCTGGGGCGACAAGGAGCGGCTCTTCGAGCGCCTGCTGCCCACGCTCGACACAACCGCGCTGGCCCGCCTGGTGGACGCCGCCAGCATCTGCGACGGCCTGGTCAAGGGCCTGCGCCACCCCGACTGGCCCGGCGACGCCTGGGACGGCCTGCGCCGCCTGGTGCTGCTGACACTCGACACGCTGGCACCGGCACAGACGCCGCGCGGCCAGGCGATGCGACCACCGATGGCGCTGCAGACGGCGCCGGCGCGCTGAGGCGCTGGGCGCGCGCTGTCCTCAGCGGCCCTCCGCAGTTCTCGGCTTTTTCAATACCCTGCGCTGCGCGACACCTGATGCGCCAGCGGCCTGCCCGCCCGCAAAGCCTGCACATTGGCCGCGACTACCGCGGCCGCACTGCGCGGGTCCGTGGCCGCTGCCGCATGCGGCAGCACGGTGACCTTGGGATGCCGCCAGAAGGCATGCGCCGTCGGCAGCGGTTCGGTGGCGAACACGTCGAGCACGGCCCGGCTGATGTGCCCGCTGCTCAGCGCCGCGAGCAGATCGGCCTCCACCAGATGCGCGCCGCGCGCCAGGTTCACCACCGAGGCGCCCTTAGGCAACCGGGCAAACAGCTCGGCGTTCAGCAGACCGGTGGTGGCGGGCGTCAAGGGCAGCAGGTTGATGAGCACGTCTGTCTGGGCCAGCAAACCGGGCAAGGCCGGCAGGCCTGAGCAGGAAGGCACCGGCGAGGGCGAAGCCGGCGGCTCAGCCCCCAGGCGCCACCCAGTCACCGCATAGCCCGCAGCCTGCAGGGCACGCGCCACGGTGCCGCCCATCTGGCCCAGGCCGAGCACGCTCACGCGCACCTCGTCAGCCCGGCGCTGCGGCAGCGGCAGCCAGCACGCCTCGGCCTGCTGACGCGCGTAGTCGAAGAAACCGCGGTGCAGCGAGAGCACGGCCCACAAGGCGGTCTGCGCCATCGCGTCATTCATGTGTGGATCGACCATGCGGGCGACCGGCACGTCCGGTGGCAAGGTGCTGTCCAGCATCAGGCGGTCCACACCGGCCCACAGCGACTGGATGAGCCGCAAACCAGGCAGACCTTGCAGGCTGCCGGCCGGCGGATTAGCCACCACGGCCACGTCCACCTCGCCGCGTTCTGCAGATGACAGCGCCGTCAAGATCCGTTCTTGGGGGAGCGCGGCCTGCAGATGTGTCCGCCAAGACACGATGTCGGCGGGGTCGAGGTTTCCGCACAGATAAACAGTCATGCGGGGCAGCTTAACCGGTACAGAATGTCACGAACTGACACACAGCAGCGTAGGAGGCGCTCAGCGTGGCCGGCACCAGCAATGACAACCTACGCAACAGCATGCGCAACAGCGGCTGGCCCGAGGCTTCGCCCGCCACAGAGCGAATGCCCGAGCGGCTGACCGAGCGGTCGGGTGCTGGCGGGCACGCTGCAGGGCGGCGCTGGCCCACGCATGTGCGTGTTGGCGCTGCGCTGGCGGCCGGTGCCGTGCCCGTGGCCCTCGGTGCGTGGCTGGCGCCGTGGTGGCCTGTGGCCTGGGGCGCGCAGTCGCTCTGGCCCACGCTGGCCGCCGTGAGTGCCGGCGTCACCTATGCCACCCTGCGGAAAACGTTGCTGCAGCCGCTCTCGGCGGTGGCCTTGCGCACCGGTCTGCTGGCCGACCCCGATGCCGCCAGCGCCAGCCAGTCACGCGACCAGGTGGCCCTGCTGGGTCAGCAGATGAGCCAGGCGCATGAGCGCCTGCGCATGCTGGAAGGTGCGCTGGAGGCCGGCCACAGCGAGTTGCGCCGCCTGGCCATGGCCGACCAGCTGACCGGCCTGCCGAACCGGCGCCTGTTCGGCGAATTGTTCGACCACGCGCGGGCCACGGCCCTGCGGCAGCGCCACCCGATGGCCCTGCTCTACATTGACCTGGATCATTTCAAGCAGGTCAACGACACCCTTGGCCACCCCGCAGGCGACGAGTTGCTGCTGTGCATCAGCCAGCGCCTGCGCGACGCGGTGCGCGAATCAGACTTGCTGTGCCGCCTGGGCGGTGACGAATTTGCCGTGCTGCTGACCCCGGTGGCCGGCGTCGAATTGCTGGCACAGGCCGCCCTGCGCTTGATCCACGCGGTGGAGGTGCCGGTGCCCCTGGGGCAGCAAGGCGCCAGCGCATCGGTGTCGGCCAGCGTGGGCATTGCCTGCTTCCCGCGGGACGGCGACACGCTGGAGTTGCTGCTGCAGCGGGCTGATCAGGCCATGTACCAGGCCAAGGCCGCCGGGCGCAGCCGCTTCTCCATCTACCGCCCCAACACCACCGACGAAGACACGAGCACGCCGTTGTCGGGCGACATGCGCCTGCACTGGCAGCCGGTGATCGACACCCGCACGGGCCAGGCGGTGTCAGCCGAAGCCCTGATGCGCTGGCAGCACCCGCGCGAAGGCCTGCTGCCGCCCGCCCGCTTCCTGGGCAAGGTGGAGGCCGCCGGCGACATGCCCAAGCTCGGCCGCCAGACGCTGGACGAAGCCTGCGCACAGATGGCGCGCTGGAAGGCCAGCCACCATTCGCCCGCGCAGGTGTCGGTGAATGTGTCGGCCTCGCAGTTGCGGGACCCGGGCTGGGCCCAGGCGCTGGATGAGTCGCTGCGCAAGCATGGCCTGCTGGCCGGCGAGCTGGCAGTGGAGCTCACCGAAAGCAGCCTGATGGAAGACGCTGAAACGGTGATGCCGCAGATCGATGCGATGCACACCTTGGGCGTGTCCCTGATGGTGGACGATTTCGGCACCGGCCCGATGTCATTGGCACGCCTGCAGCAGCTGCGCCCGACGCGGCTGAAGATCGATGCCAGCTTCGTGCAGCGACTGCCGGGTGATCCGCGCGCACTGGCGATGATCGACGGCATCGTGCGACTGGCCCGCAGCCTCGACATCGGCGTGGTGGCCGAAGGCGTGGAAACCGCAGCCCAGCGCGATGCCCTGCACGGCCTGGGCTGCCACCACCAGCAGGGTTACCTGTTCGGCGCGCCGAGGGCCCCGCTGGACGAGCCCGACTGGCCTGTGGGCCCATCGATCAACAAGGCCAGCAACCGCCCGATCGCACACTGAACGGTGGCTGAGCGCACGGCTGTGCGGTCACCATCCAGGTTGAGCAGGCTGGCCGTGGTGTGGATGGTGTTGTGAATGGTCGCATCGCCCTGGGCGGCGCCGGCTTCCACGGCATTCTCCACGTCCACGGCTTCTCGCCAACCCAGCGCCAGCCACACCGTGCCGACCGGCTTGCCTGGCACCGCACCGCCCGGGCCGGCAATGCCCGTCACCGCCACCGAGACCATCGCCCGGCTGTGCAGCAAGGCGCCCTGTGCCATGGCCAACGCCACCGCTTCGCTCACAGCACCGTGGGCGTCGATCAGCGCCGCTGGCACGCCCAGCATCTGTGTCTTGGCCTCATTGCTGTAGGTCACGAAACCGCGGTCGAACCAGTCACTGGAACCCGCCACGCTGGTGCACAGCGCCGCGATGAGCCCGCCGGTGCAACTCTCGGCGGCGCACATCATGGCGCCACGGGCCCGCAGTGCATCGGCCAGGGCCGGCAGTTGCTGCGTCAGTGCGTCGGTGTTCAGCAGCAGGGTGCTCATGGCGCGGTCACGGGATGATCAGATTTTCCAGAGGGCCAGCACGATCAAGGTGCAGAGTGCCGCCACCAGGTCGTCGAACAGGATGCCGAAGCCTTGCGCCCAACCCGGCGCCTGGCCAGGCGCGGCCTTGAACAGCCGATCGGCCCAGCCCACCGGGCCCGGCTTGGCCGCATCAAACAGGCGGAACACGAGAAACGCCGCCAGCTGCCAGACCCAGCTCGCGGGCATCACGATCCAGAGAATCAGCCAGAAGGCCAGCACCTCGTCCCAGACCACCGGGCCCGGATCACCCGTGCCCAGCGCCTGCGCCGTACGCGTGCAGGCCCACCAGCCGATGCCGAAGCCCGCCAGCAGCACGCCCGCCCACTGCACGTCGTTCAACCAGGGGTTGAGCACCAGGAATGCCACCCAGGCCCACAGCGTGCCCACGGTGCCGGGCGCGATGGGCGACAAGCCGCTGCCGAAGCCGAACGACAGCCAGTGCGCCGGGTGGCTGAACATCAGGCGCACCGTGGGGCGCCGGGGGGCTGCCGGTGCCGGTGTCGACGAAATCGGTGTCGGATCCGCCTGGTCGAATGAAGTCGAGTTCAGCGACGGCAACGCAGCGTCCCCATCAGTCCGTGAAGGCTCGGTCACCATCTGGCGTCAGCTCCGGAAGTGGTCGAAGGCCTGTCGGCCGGAAAGGTCCAGCGGCACGCCGCCAGCGCCCAGCACCTGCACACCGTCGCCAGCGCACAGGCTGCCCACCAGGGTCACGGGCGTGGCCGCTTCCTGCGCCGCGGCGCGCACCGCGTCGCGGCGTGACGGCGGTGCGGTGAACAGCAGCTCGTAGTCATCGCCGCCGGTCAGCAGACACAAGGCCTGGACCTCGTCTTGCTGCTCGGCCATCAGCGCCGAGCGCGGCAGATCAGCCAGGCGCAATTGCGCGCCCACGCCGGAGCGCCGCAGCACATGGCCGAGGTCGCCCAGCAGGCCATCGCTCAGGTCGATCGCGCTGGTGGCCACGCCGCGCAGCGCCAGGCCGAGCGCGACGCGCGGCTGCGGGCACTCCATCGCGCGGCGGGCGTGCTCGAAAGCCTCGCCTGACAGTTGCAGCTGGCCGCGGAACACTTCGAGCGCCAAGCGGGCATGACCCAGCATGCCGCTGATCCACACATCGTCGCCCACCAGCGCGCCGCTGCGCAGCAGCGCCTGGCCGGGGGGCACCTCGCCCATCACGGTGATGCCGATGGTCAAGGGCCCGGCGGTGGTGTCGCCCCCCACGAGTTCGATCTGGTGTTCGTCTGCCAGCGCCAGCAGGCCTTGGGCGAAGGGCGCGAGAAAGGCCTCGTCGACGCGCGGCATCGACAGGCTCAGCGTGAAGGCCAGCGGCCGGGCGCCGCAGGCCGCCAGGTCACTCAGGTTGACGGCCAGCGATTTGTGGCCGAGCCGCGCGGGGTCAACCGTGGACAGGAAATGCCGACCCTCGACCAGCAGATCGGTCGAGACAGCGAGCTGCATGCCCGGAGCGGGCGTCAGCAAGGCGCAGTCATCACCCACGCCCAGCGCCGCGCGGCGCACAGGCCGCTTGAAGTAGCGCTCGATCAGTTCAAATTCACCCAATGCCATGGGCGGATTCTCGCTGATGGGTGGGCCCAGCAGCGGCCTGCATGGGCCGGCTGCAGTTGGCGAACGTCACCCTTGGCGCAGCAGGTTGGCCAGCTCGACCGCCGATTTGACGTTCATCTTCTCGAAGACGCGGGCGCGGTGTACTTCCACCGTGCGCACGCTGATGTCGAGTGCGTCGGCGATCAGCTTGTTCGGCTTGCCCTCGACCACCAGCTGCATCACCTCGCGTTCACGCTCGGTCAGGTCCGAGAGCGCCTGTTGCGTGGCGCGCTGGTCCACACGCGCCTCCAGCACCGCTTCGCTGCGCAGCAGGGCCTGCTCGACCCGGTCCACCAGCGCATTGTCAGAGAAAGGCTTCTCGACGAAGTCGAAGGCGCCGCGCTTGACCGCCGCCACCGCAGTGGGCACGTCACCATGGCCGGTCAGGAAGATCACGGGCAGGGCGTCCACCAGGCCGCGCTCGATCAGGCGCTCGAACAGCGCCAAGCCGCTCATGCCGGGCATGCGCACATCCAGCAGCAGGCAGGACGGCGAGCCCGGCCAGGCCGACGGGTTGGCGGCCTTTTCATCCAGCATGGCCTCGAAGGCCTCGGCGCTGCCAAAGCCTTCCGAGAGCAGCCGGCGTGAGCGCAGCAGCCACGCCAGGGCATCACGCACCACATCCTCGTCGTCTACAAGGTAGACCATCGGCAATCCGAACCGGGCAGAAGTCAAACTCATGGCGCGTGGGTGGACGTTGGGCGACGGGTGGCGTCGGGAACGGCTAGGGTAAACCGGAAAGTGGTGCCGCGGCCATCCGGCGTGGCGGGGCCGTGGTCGAGTGCGCCGCCATGCTGCTCGATCACGGTGCGGCAAAGCGACAAGCCCAGGCCCATGCCCTCTTCCCGCGTGGTGAAGAAGGGCGTGAACAGGCGCTGCGCCACGTCGGGCGCGATGCCCGGACCGGCATCCGACACGCTGAACTGCACCCAGCGCGGATGGGTCTGGGCCACGGTGATCGTCAGTACCCGCTCTGCCAGCGGCGTGGCTTCCATCGCCTGCACGCCATTGCGGGTGAGGTTCAGCAACACCTGCTCGACCATGGTGCGGTCGGCCACCACGCGCGGCGCGGGCTTCGGGCACTGGATCTCGATGCGGGTGCCGCTCTTGCGCGCCTGCAGTCGCACCAGCGGCAACACCGATTCGATCAGCTGATCGGCCCCCACCGCCTCGCGCGCCTGCTCACGGCGACGCACGAAGCCGTGCACGCTCTTGATCACGCGGCCGGCGCGTTCCGCCTGCTCGGCAATGCGCTGCAGCGCCTGCTTGAGCAGCCCCTGCAACTCCGGGTCAGCCTCGGGCTCGGCCATCAGGTTGAGCGAACCGGTGGCATAGCTGGCAATGGCTGCGAGCGGCTGGTTGAGCTCATGGCTGAGCAGCGACGCCATCTCGCCCACGGTGGCCAGGCGGGCCGTGGCCTGCAGGCGTTCCTGCTGCTGGCGCGAGAGCTCTTCCATGCGGCGCTCACCGCTCACATCCAGCACCGCGCTCATCCAGCCGGCGTGGTGGCCCACGCGGTCCAGCAGCGGCGCCTCGTAGATCATCACCGGGAAGCGCTCGCCATTGCGGCGCATGAACAGGGTCTCGAAGCCCTCGCGGTGGCTGCGGTCGGTCTCCAGGCTCAGGCGAGAGGCCTGCCGCTGGCGGTACTCATCGACCTGCTCGGGCGGCCAGTACGGCGGCGGGCTCTGGCCCACCAGCTCGTCGGCGGAGTAGCCCGTCATCGCGCAGAACGCCGGGTTCACGTAGGTGATGCGGCCGCTCACGTCACGCGCCCGCAGGCCGGTGACGAGCGAGTCTTCCATCGCCCGTCGGAAGGCCAGCGCCTCAGCCAATGCGGTTTCGGCACGGGTGCGCCGGCGCATGTCGCGGGCCAGCACCACCACCAAGGCGAACAAGATGAGCGAGAGGCCCAGCACCAGGGCGATCGCCACGTTCGGAATCAAGCCCGGCCGGCCCTGCGCAGCATCCGCCCGCAGCTGGATGGAATAACCCGGCAGGTCGACCAGCCGGGTGGCGTAGTACACCCCGGCGCCGCGCAGCGAGCCCGCACGCACGAGGCGCGTACCGTCCGCCTCGACCAGCGAAACTTCATGGCTCGTCAGGCCGGCCGCATGCCCGGCCTCGTCCAGCAGCGCACCCAGGCCCATCGTGGCCACCAGATAGCCCTCCGGATGCCCGGCACGGCTGAACGGCACGCACAAATCAATCACCTCGGCGCCCAGGCCACCCTGCTGCGGCACGAAATACGAGCGCGAGAAGGCCGGCGCCGCCGTGCGTCGGGCCGCGGCACAGGCGGCCTGCGATTCAATGTCGAGCTCGGTGCGGGCAATGCTGCTGAACAGCGGATTGCCGTAGCCGGTGTCCTCGGCGTCGGTGATCTTCAGCGACATGTTGCGCAGCTCGAGCCGCAGCAGCTCACGCCGCTGGCGCAGCATTTCGCGGGCGTCGTTGCGCCACTGGCCGACCGACGGGTCATTCCAGAGCAGCGACTGCACGCTCTGCTGCACGCGCTGAACCACCCGGCGCATCTCGAGCGAGCCGGCCGCCGCCGCGGTGTCGGCCTGGTCCTGCGCCCTTGATTCCTCGTAGCTGAAGGTCAGCCACAACAGCAGGCTCTGCGCCACCAGCAGCAGCAGCACCAGCGCGGCCCACAGCCAGCGCCGCCCACCCCGCACTTCACGGACGGGCTCGGCAGCAGGCACGGC
The DNA here is from genome assembly GCF_038066635.1 of Ideonella margarita. NCBI lineage: Bacteria > Pseudomonadati > Pseudomonadota > Betaproteobacteria > Burkholderiales > Sphaerotilaceae > Ideonella > Ideonella margarita. The sequence continues at coordinate 183,945 of NZ_JBBUTI010000008.1, forward strand.
GGATACCGGAGCGTCAGTCACAGCAGGCATGTACAAAAAGGAGGCAGACCACAGCGCGTCGAGTATCAACGGCATGGTCCGGGTCGGGATAAGCAGTTTCGCGCATGCGATTGACAGGTTCCCGGCGCACACTGTCGGGCCGCGGGCTGCGGATCTCCGTGTGGGCGGGTGCGTTTTTGCGCCGCTCCTAGAATCCTCTCCCCTCTTGCGATCGAACCCAAGGAAGCTCCCTGATGCCGTCCGCCGAAGAAAAACAAGCCGAGTTGCGCCGCGCCGCGCTTGAGTATCACGAGTTCCCGACGCCGGGCAAGATCGCCATCAGCGCCACCAAGCAGCTGATCAACCAGCGCGATCTGGCCCTGGCCTACTCGCCCGGCGTGGCCGCAGCCTGCGAAGAAATCGTCGAAGACCCGGCGAACGCTTTCCGCTACACCTCGCGCGGCAACCTGGTGGCCGTGGTCACCAACGGCACCGCGGTGCTGGGCCTGGGCGACATCGGCCCGCTGGCTTCCAAGCCGGTGATGGAAGGCAAGGGCGTGCTTTTCAAGAAGTTCGCCGGCATCGACGTCTTCGACCTGGAAATTGACGAGAAGAACCTCGACAAGCTGGTCGACATCATCGCGTCGCTGGAGCCCACCTTCGGCGGCATCAACCTCGAAGACATCAAGGCCCCGGATTGCTTCTACGTCGAGCGCAAGCTCCGTGAACGTCTGAAGATTCCAGTTTTCCATGACGACCAGCACGGCACCGCCATCGTGGTGGGCGCCGCCCTGCTGAACGGCCTGAAGGTGGTCGGCAAGAGCATCAAGGACGTCAAGCTGGTGTCCTCGGGCGCAGGCGCCGCCGCACTGGCCTGCCTGAACCTGCTGGTGAAGCTGGGCATGCCGCGCGAAAACATCTTCGTGACCGACCTGGCTGGTGTGGTCTGGAAGGGCCGCACCGAGCTGATGGACCCGGACAAGGACGAGTTCGCCCAGGACACGCCGCACCGCAGCCTGCGTGAAGCGATTGCGGGCGCCGACATCTTCCTGGGTCTGTCCGCCGGTGGCGTGCTCAAGGCCGACATGGTGGCCAGCATGGCAGCCTCGCCGCTGATCTTCGCGCTGGCCAACCCGAATCCGGAAATCATGCCGGAGGAAGTCAAGGCGGTGCGTGACGACGCCATCATGGCCACGGGCCGCACCGACTTCCCGAACCAGGTCAACAACGTCCTGTGCTTCCCGTACATCTTCCGTGGCGCCCTGGACTGCCGCGCGACCACCATCACCGACGAGATGGAAATCGCGGCGGTGCATGCCATCGCTGACCTGGCCCAGGCCGAGCAGAACGACGTGGTGGCAGCCGCTTACGCCGGCGCCACGCTGTCGTTCGGCCCGGAATACCTGATTCCGAAGCCGTTTGATCCGCGCCTGATGATGCAGATCGCGCCGGCCGTGGCCAAGGCCGCCGCCGAATGCGGCGTGGCCCAGATGCCCATCAAGGACATGCAGGCCTACCGCGACAAGCTGCAGACCTTCGTCTATGCCTCGGGCACGATGATGAAGCCGATCTATGCGGTCGCCAAGAAGGCCAAGGCCCGCCGCGTGGCCTACGCCGAAGGCGAAGACCGCCGTGTGCTGCGCGCCGTGCAGGTGGTGGCCGACGAAGGTCTGGCCCGCCCGGTGCTGGTGGGTCGTGCGTCGGTCATCAAGGCCCGCATCACGAAGCTGGGTCTGCGCCTGGAGGAGGGTCGCGACTACGAGATCGTCAACATCGACGATGACCGCCGTTACCGCGACTACTGGCAGACTTACCACCAAATGATGGAGCGCAAGGGCGTCACCGAGCAGTTCGCCAAGATCGAGATGCGCCGCCGCCTGACCCTGATCAGCAGCATGCTGCTGCACAAGGGCGAGGTCGACGGCATGATCTGCGGCACCTGGGGCACGACCTCGATGCACCTGGCGCACATCGACTCGATCATCGGCAAGCGCCCGGGCGTCAAGACCTACGCCTGCATGAACGGTCTGATCCTGCCGAACCGCCAGCTCTTCCTGGTGGACACGCACGTCAACTACGACCCGACCGCCGAGCAACTGGCCGAGATCACCATCATGGCGGCCGAGGAAATGCTGCGCTTCGGCATCCAGCCCAAGGCCGCCCTGCTGAGCCACTCGAACTTCGGCTCGAGCAACCAGCCGTCGGCCGTGAAGATGCGCGAGACGCTGGCCCTGGTGCAGCAGCAGGCCCCGTGGCTGGAAATCGACGGCGAAATGCACGGCGACACGGCCCTGGACGCCGAGTACCGCGCCGAGCTGATGCCGCGCAGCACGCTGAAGGGCGAAGCCAACCTGCTGGTGCTGCCGAACATCGACGCCGCCAACATCAGCTACAACCTGCTCAAGACCACGGCCGGCGGCGGCATCGCCATCGGCCCGGTCCTGCTGGGTGCGTCAAAGCCGGTTCACATCGTCACGCCTTCGGCCACCGTGCGCCGCGTGGTGAACATGACCGCCCTGACGGTCGCCGACGCCAACGCCGCTCGCTGAACTTTTGTGCGCAGGCCGCAGCCCCCGCCAAACGGGGCTGCGGCCACAAGTTAGCGCCCACTCAATCACCCTTGGTACAGCTGCTTTCAAGGCCGCGGACTTGTGGTATTGGAGCCAATCCGATACCATCATGGTTTAAGTATTCAGGGTAAACCCGTGGCGCGCTTTGATCCACTCCCGGTGGCTCAGTCCCTTCGCAAGTTGGGGCTCACTGCCAATGTGATGGTCAACGCAGCGGCAACTTTGAGCATCGTCGCCTTGTGCGCGTTGTTCACGCCGCAGCAGGTTCACGCTCGCGACACCGCACGGCTTGCCGACGTGGTGTCTCTGGGCAGCCTGCCCGCAGAAGCGCAGAAAACCGAGCAACTGATTCGGGCCGGTGGCCCGTTTCCGTACAGCAAGGACGGCAGCGTCTTCGGCAACCGCGAACGTGCGTTGCCTCGGCAAGCACGCGGCTACTACCGCGAGTACACAGTGCGCACTCCAGGCTCCCGCGACCGCGGTGCCCGGCGCATCGTGTGCGGCGGCAGCCCACCAACCCGCCCTGAAGCCTGTTATTACACCGATGACCACTATGCGAGCTTTCGCCGCATCGCACCGTGATCATCGACTCGGTTCATGAATTTTCTTGACCACAGGAGGAACGAGACCATGCTCTTGCAGACAGTCCGTCCCAACATCGTGCAGGCGATACGCGCGTACCGGATCGACGATCTGATGCGCGCGGCCCAGGAGTCGGGCCAGCACTTTCTGTTCGCCAATCTGACTGAAGCCCAGTCCAAGCAGGACGTGCTGGAAGGCATTGCCAGCTCATTCCTTTTCCCGTCTCACTTCGGGAAAAACCTGGACGCGCTCTACGATTGCATGACCGATCTGGTGCACAAGTCAGGCCCCCAGCCTGGCTTCGTGGTGGTGCTTGAACAGATCCCGGACAACTCGCGCTTCGACCGCGAGTCTCGGGAACAGCTGCTCGACGTTTTCCGTGATGCGGCCGATTACTGGTCGGACCGGAAGATACCGTTCAGATGTTTTTATTCTTTTCAGTAGCCCGCTCCCAAGAAAACGGGTCATGGGAGCGGGCTGCTGAAACGGCCCCAGAAGCTACTAAGCCGGCCACCAAGGCCAGCGCCAAGGCAGGCACCAATCCAAACTTCGGCACCAACATGCCGATGATGAGCAGTGCCTTCGACACCTCGATGTGGTTGAACGCCGCCTGAACGGCAGCGCAAACATCCGACTGAAAGCAAAAAGGCCCGCAGCAAGCGGGCCTTTTTTCATGGCGCACCGCCCAAGCGGTGCATGCCTGCTGATGCGCCCGCTCAGGGCAGCGATTGCGCCAGGGCCACGAACTCGGCCACGGACACCTCTTCCGCACGCCGTTGCAGGTTGAAATCGCCCTGGTAGCCTTGTGCGGCCAGCCAGGGGCCCAGGGCATTGCGCAGGATCTTGCGGCGCTGCGAGAACGCCGCCTGCACCATCGCCTCGAAACGGCGCACGTCGATATTGGCAGGCTGCGGCAGCGGCAGCATGCGCACGATCGCCGAATCCACCTTCGGGGGCGGATCAAACGACTCCGGCGGCACATCGAACAAGGCTTCGATGTGATAGCGCCACTGCAGCATCACGCTCAGGCGCCCATAGACCTTGCTGCCCGGCTGGGCGGCCATGCGGTCGACCACTTCCTTCTGCAGCATGAAGTGCTGGTCTTCGACGCGGTCAGCCTGCTCCAGCAGGTGGAACAGGATCGGCGACGAGATGTTGTAGGGCAGGTTGCCCACGACGCGCAGCTTGGCGCCCATGGTGTCGGCGAGCGCAGCGAAATCAACCCGCAGCACGTCTGACTCGATCACCGTCAGGCCCTTGCGCTCACGCAGGCGGGCCGCCAGATCACGGTCCAGCTCGATCACCGTCAACTGCTGGCACTCGGCCAGCAGCGGCAGCGTCATCGCACCGAGGCCCGGCCCGATCTCGACCAGTGGCTGGCCGGGCTGCGGGTTGATGGCGCGGATGATGCCGTCAATGATGGCGCCGTCGCTCAGGAAGTGCTGACCGAAGCGCTTGCGCGCCTGATGGTGGCCTGCGCTCACAGCGGCGGCTCGCGCATTTCGATGTAGGCGCGTTGACGCAACTCGGCCACCCACTCGGTGTAGGCCTCTTCGAACTTCTGCTCACGCAACGCATTGCGGGCCTGCTCACGCACCTGGCGCGGATCGACCGGCACCGAGCGGCGCTCGACCACCTGGATCAGGTGAACACCGAAGCGCGAAGTCACCGGGCCCGACAGGCCGCCCGGGCCCAGGCGGTTCATCGCTTCTTCAAACTCGGGCACGAAGCTGCCCGGCGTGGCCCAGCCCAGGTCGCCGCCATTCGGTGCGCTGCCGTCTTCCGAGAACTCGCGGGCGAGGTCGTCGAAGCTGCGCTTGCCGGTCAGCACCTGGTCGCGGAACTCGCCCAGGCGACGCTGTGCGGCATCGGCCGACAAACGGGGCGACGGACGCAGCAGGATGTGGCGCGCGCGGGTTTGCGTCATCGTCATCACGGTGCTGTCGGAGCGCGACAGCAGCTTCAGCAGGTGGAAGCCTGCGCCGCTGCGCACCGGCTCTGCCGTGACCGCGCCCACGGCCATGGTCTTCACCGTCTCGACAAACAGGTCGGGCAGACGCTCGGCTGGACGAGCGCCGATTTCGCCGCCGCGGTCCTTGTTGCTGTCTTCCGAGAAGGCCTTGGCCACGAGCTCGAACGGCTCGCCGCCCTTCAGCCGGGCCTGGGCTTCAGCAACGCGGGCGCGCTTGGCGGCCACCACGGCTTCGCTCGCGCCTTCAGGCACCGAAACCAGGATCTGCGCGATGTTGAGCTCGCTCACTGCAGCACGCTTGGCTTGCTGCTCGGCCAGCACACGCTCCACATCGGCGTCGGACACCTTGATGCGGCTGTTGACTTCACGCTCCCGGGTGCGCTCGGACATCAGCTGGTCACGCAGGTTGGCGCGAAACCGGGCGTATTCGATGCCGTCGGCGGCCAGGCGGGTGCGCAGCTCGGCCATGGTGATCTTGTTGGCCGTGGCGATGTTGGTCACGGCGCGGTCAACTTCCGGGTCATCCACCTTGTAGCCGCTGTCGCGGGCGAAGGTGATGATCACGCGCTCATCGATCAGCGATTCGAGCACCTGGCTGCGCAGTTCGTCATCGGCGGGCATGGCCGTGCCGGCGCGCTGCGCCTCTTCACGTGCCCGGGCGATGCGCTGGGTCAGCTCCACCTGCGTGACCAGTTCATTGTTCACGACAGCCACGATGTAGTCGGCTGCCCGGGAGGCCTGCAGCGCGGTGCGCGGCTTCGCCGAAAACTGGGCAGCAGCCGGGCCCGAGGCCAGGGCCGCCACCAGCGCCAGGGGCAACAGGCGGAAAGGAACAGGGATTTGGATCATGGGTTCACCGTGGGGGTCGGCACTGCGTCTTCGTCGCGCAGCAACCGGTAACCGGGGATATTGTCCTTCAGGACCTTGAGCGGGTTCGAGCCGATGCGAGACAAGCCAACCAGTTCGAGCTGCACCATCAAATGCTGACGCGCCTCGCTCTGGCCGGTGGAGATGCGCTCGGCCACGATCCGGCCGATCCAGCAGCCGGCATCGTATTCAACGCCGGCGATGGAATCGGTGATGCGGTTGTCGCGCATGCTGTAGTTGATCCGGCCCACACCATACATCGTGCCCTGGCAGCTGCTGCCGCTGCGCAGCGCGCCCTTGTAGATCGGCCACTGCCAGCCAAGTTCCACCTGCTCGTTCAAGCCGCGGGCAAACCGGTAGGTGGCGGCCAGCGTGTGGAAGGGCAGCGGCTGGTAGCGCGCAGACACGATGGAGCGGGTGAAGCGGTTGATGTCACCGCTGTACTGCACCGTCGAATCGAGGCGCCACTGCGGCACCAGCGTGGCCGAGCCGAACAGCAGCACGTCCGAGAAGCGGCCGTCGGTGGGGGTGGTGCCGTCGGGCGTCAGCGCCGTGATGGTCTGGTCGCGGAACAGGAAGCGCTGCGCCGCGCCGAAGCGCAGCAGCTCGCCGCCGGTGCGGGCGTCCAGCAGGCGCGTGGTGGCGCCCAGCGTCATCTGCTTGGCGTCGGCGATGCGGTCGATGCCCGAGAAGACGTTGTCGGCGTAGATCGAGATCTCGTTGAAGTCGTTGGCGCCCACGTCGAACTTGGGCAGCTTCGACTGGTCGCGGTACGGCGTCTGCACCACGTGCAGGCGCGGCTCCAGGCTCTGCACCAGGTCGCGGCCGAAGAGCTGCGTGGTGCGGTCGAAGCGCAGGCCGGCGTCGAGGCTGAAGGTCGGGATGCTGCGGCCCACGCGGGTGCGGCCATCGGCCATCGCGGTGTCGGTGCGGTAGCTCGCGGCGTTCAGCGCCACCTTGGGCGTGATCCAGCCCCAGCCACTGTCCCACGGGCGGCTGACCGAGGCCTGCAGGTGCACGCGCTCGCCTTCAGGGCGGGTGTCGTTGGTGGCAAGGTCGCGCAGCTGGAAGCGATTGGCTTCGGTTTCCAGCTCGTATTGCAGCCCGGCGCTCAAGCCCGTCAGTCGCAGGCCGATCTGCGGCGCGCGGTGGTAGGGAGAGGTGATCGGGTCGGTGGTGCTCTGCAGCACCTGCCAGTTCTGGACGCGGCCGTAGGCCTCCAGCTCCGCCGTGCCCAGCTCGAAGCGGCGGCTGGCCTGCACGCTCTGCGAGAGCAGGCGCGGGGTCAGGCTGGGCAAGGTGCCGGAAAAGTCTTTCCAGTAGTTGTCGTCAGACGCCGACTGCCAGTCCGCGCTGTAGAACCAGGCGTTTGCCAGCGAGCCTGTGTGCTCGAACCAGAACGACTGGCGCGAGCGGCCGGCAGAGCGGTCATGCGGCAAGGCATGCAGCTGCAGCTTGCCGCTGTCGGACGGCTGCAGGTAGCGGAACTCGCCCTGTACGCCCAGGCCTCGGCGGGTGGCCAGGGTCGGCGTGATCGTCGCGTCGTAGTTCGGTGCGATGTGCCAGTAATACGGCAGCGCCAGACCAAAACCACTGCGGCTGTCGAAGGGGTCGATGGTCGGGGGCAACCAGCCGGAGCGCGGCGCCTCGGTGGACGGGAAGCTCAGGACCGGAAAGCCCAGGATGGGCACATCCATGAAGCGCAGCACGGCGCCTTCGGCCCGGCCATCGTTCTTCTCGAAGTCGAGGTCGAGCTTGTCGGCGCTGAGCACCCAGTCCGGGCCCAGCACGTCGTCGCGCGGGCAACTGGTGTAGTTGGCCGACAGCGCCGACACCTGCTGCGAGCCGATGAAGTCGATGCGGGCCGCGTCGCCGCCCGCGCCGGTGCGGGCGAAGTGATAGGTCGGGCCGAGCACATAGCCGGCGCCGGTATCGAGCTTCAGGCGTGCTTCGCGGCCGATGACGCGGTCCTGGTCGCGCTGCACCACCACGCGGCCGGAGGCCTGCACCATTTCACTGTCGTGCTCGAAGCGCAGCAGGTCGGCACTGAGCGTGAGACGGCCCTGGCGCAACTCCACTTCACCGGCAGCGGTGGTGGCGCGGTCGAGCTCGCTGCGCACCTCCCGGGCCGTGATGGTGACCGGACCGTTGGGCGTGGCGGCCACGCCGGAAGCGGTTGCGGGTGCGGGTGCAGCAGACGCCGGTGCCGACTGCGCCAGGGCAACGCTCTGGCCCAGGCCCATGGCCAGCAATGCCAGCCACAGGGGCTGGGGGGCGTGGCGGGAGCGGCGCAGGGCAGCGTGGCGTGGCCGGGCAGATTCAGGTCGGTGCAACAAGCGCGTGCGCAGGCAAGGTGATCGGATGAGGCCGGCGCCGGCGTTGCATTCGGGCCGCACGAGGCGGCCGCAACGCCCGCGATGCGGGCCTCAGTAGAATTTGCGATTATCCACGAGGGCCGTGCCGGCCGTGTGGTGGCCCGGCTGCGTGGTTTTCCTCGTGCCCGGCCCTTCCCTGACACCCGCCCGCCCGGCGCACACTGCCCCATGACCCTCACCTCACAACCGGTCGCCTGGACCGATTCAGCGCGCCACGCCGCATTCAACGCCTGGCTGGCGCCGCTGGCCGCCCAGCACGGCCTGAAGCTGGACACCCTGACCCCGGCATCCGCCGACGCCAGCTTCCGCAGCTACCTGCGCATCACCGGCAAGGATGGTGGCAGCCTGGTCATCATGGACGCGCCGCCGCCGCTCGAAGACGTTCGCCCGTTCCTGCAGGTCGGCGAGTTGATCCAGGCCGCGGGCCTGCATGGCCCCGAGGTGCTGGCCGCCGACATCGAACAAGGCTTCCTGCTGCTGCGCGATCTGGGCAGCACGCTGTATCTGGAGGTGATGCAGGAAGGTGACATTCGCCAATCCGACCGCCTGATGCGCGACGCGATCAAGGCACTGGTGCATTGGCAGGGCCACGTGCCCGCGGACACCCTGCCCGCCTATGACGACGCCCTGCTGCGCCGCGAGCTGGCCCTGTTCCCCGAGTGGTGCGTGCAGCGTGAATTCGGCATCACCTGGACACCGGTGCAGCAAGGCCACTGGGACCGGGTGTGCGACGCCCTGGTGCAAAGCGCGCTGGCCCAGCCCACCGTGGCGGTGCACCGCGACTGGATGCCGCGCAACCTGATGGTGTCCGATCCGAACCCGGGCATCCTCGACTTCCAGGATGCCGTGCGCGGCCCGATCAGCTACGACGTGGCCTCGCTGCTGCGCGACGCCTTCATCTCGTGGGATGAGGAGCGGGAAATTGACTGGGCCGTGCGCTACTGGGATGCCGCCCGCAAGGCCGGCCTGCCGGTGGGCGATGACTTCGGTGAGTTCTGGCGCCAGCTGGAGTGGATGGGCCTGCAGCGCCACCTGAAGGTGCTGGGCATTTTCTGCCGCCTGAAGCACCGCGACGGCAAGCCGAAGTACAGCACCGACCTGCCGCGCTTCTTCGCCTACGTCACCAAGGTGGCCATGCGTTATGGCCCGCTCAAGCCCCTGCTGCTGCTGATCGAGCCGATGCAGGACAACAAGGTGTCGGTGGGTTACACCTTCTGAGGCACGGCCCGGCCATCGGCCAGTGATTCGCTGGCCGGCGCACAGTTCGCCAGCAGGCTGGCGCACGGGGTTTCGCAGCCGGCCGCGGCCAGCCACGGGTCGCGGTCTTCGCCACCGAACACCTGCACCAGGAAATCCAGCATGGCGCGGGTGCGCGCCGGCACGTGCTGGCGCGTCGGCATGCAGGCCCAGAGCGTGGAGCTGAACAGCCGCCACTCCGGCAGCACACGCTCCAGGGCGTGCTCCATCAGCGCGTCTTCAATCACGAACGACGGCAAGCCCGCCACGCCCAGCCCCGACAGCGCCGCCGCGTAGTTCGCGTCGACATTGATGGTGCTGAGCACGCCCCGCCGCGGGACCGCGTGGAACGAGTCGGTCGGGTTCTCCGGATCGGTGCCCCGATAGAAGGTGATGCCGCGCTGCAGCTCGGAGATCGGCGGGATCAGCACGTCATAGCGGGCCAGGTCTTCCGGGTGCTTGGGCCGGCCGTGCTTGTCGAGGTACTCGGGCGACGCGCAGCTGATCACCTCGGTGCGCGCCAGCCGCCGCGCGATGAAGTTGCCCTCCAGCGGCTTGCGCACCAGCGCGATGGTCAGGTCGAAGCCGTCATCGACGGTTTCCACCGGGCCGTTGGCCACGATTTCCAGCGTCACCTGCGGGTACATCGCATGAAAGCGCGGCAGGTGCTTGGCCAGCTGGTGCACCGCAACGGCCGGCGGCATCAGCATGCGCACATGGCCCTTGGGGTCGGACACGGACGCATTCGCCATCGCCTCCGCATCATCAATGTCCGCCAGGATTTGCCGCACCCGCTCCAGGTAACTCTCACCGATCTCGGTGAGCGAGATGCGCCGCGTGGTGCGGTTCATCAAGCGGGCGCCCAGGTGTTCTTCCAGGTCGGCCACCAGGCGCGTCACCACGGCCGGCGCGAGGTCAAGCGCACGGGCGGCACCGGCAAAACTGCCCTCGTCAATGACGCGGGCAAACACCCGCATGGCGCGCAAGGAGTCCATTGAATTGTTCCAGTGGGTGGAATTGGCGAAAGCCATTGAACAGCTTTGTTCGCCACAGGTCAACAGACGCCAGCCATTTCATCGACGCGGCCGTGCGGCAGCTGACAGACAAGCGCCCGGAATGACCCGATTTCGCACATAGCGGTTGAATTGGATTTGAGTTTATTGCTCGATCCTCAACGGTGAATGCAGGTTTGGCGGGTTTATCCCGAAAGGGTTAACCCGTAAAGTTCATCCCATCGATGAGCCGAACACAAAACAACGACTCACCGAGGCTGGACAAGACGGAGCGACTCAGTAAGTGCTCACCGCCGTGCCTGGCACCGTTTGACCTCAACCTCAAGGACCTCATCATGACCCGCTTCCAAGTTGCTTTCGCCGCCATCGCCCTCGTCGCCGCCAACGCTGCCTCGGCCCAATCGGCTCCTGACGCCATCCCCGCTGCTTTCCAGCGCGCTGATGTGGTCGCTGCCCCCGCTACCCCGGCTGTCGCCGCTGTGCGTGAAGGTGCCGCCAAGGTCGCTGCCGCCGGCTTGACCCGCGAACAAGTGCGTGCCGAGTTCCTGGCCGCCCGCGCTTCTGGCCAGAACAACCCGTTCGACACCGACGGCTTCCTGCCTGCCACCCCGGTCAGCCGCACGGCCACTGGCCTGGCCCAAGCCAAGTAAGCCAAGCAATCCAGCACTGAACTGCCGAACCCAAACATCCCCACCGAACCCGAAAGAGAAAACATCATGAACCGCTTCCAAGTTGCTTTCGCCGCCATCGCCCTCGTCGCCGCCAACGCTGCCTCGGCCCAATCGGCTCCTGACGCCATCCCCGCTGCTTTCCAGCGCGCTGATGTGGTCGCCGCTCCGGCCAACGCCGATGTCGTCGCCGTGCGTGAAGGTGCTGCCAAGGTCGCCGCTGCCGGTCTGACCCGCGAACAAGTGCGCGCCGAATTCCTGGCCGCCCGCGCTTCCGGCCAGAACAACCCGTTCGACACCGACGGCTTCCTGCCTGCCACCCCGGTCAGCCGCACCGCCACTGGCCTGGCCCAAGCCAAGTAAGCCGGCAAATACGGTCAGCCGGGCCAACACTCGGCTTGCCAGGTTAGGGCTTAAGGCCCCGGCACCAACAACAAGGCCCGCAGCATGCGGGCCTTGTGCATTTCAGGGCGGGGCGCGATGCCGACGGATGTTCAGGCAGCGCGCGGTCGACACCAGCGCCAGCATCCCAGCGCAGCGAACAGCACACCGCTCACCGCCAGCGCCATCAACTCCGGCGCAATGTCGTGCGAGCTGGCGCCCAACTGGTTCAGCGCCACAAAGCCCTGAACGCCCGCGGTGGACGGCAAGACCCAGCGCACGGCGGCCAGCAGCGGCGGCAAGGCCTGGGAAGGCCACGACAGACCCGCCACGAACAAGATCGGCACAGCCAGACCGAGCATCAACTGCACGCTGCGCTCGCGACTGCGGAACCATGCCCCCAGCAGCACGGCCAAGGCGGCAGCGCACATCGAGAAGACCACCGCAAACACCGCCAGGCCGGCGGCATTGCCACCGCGCGGATAGTCTTGCACCCACAGGACGAAGCCGAACCACCAGGCGCAATTCAGCAGTGCGGCGCTGGTGCAGGTCAGCCACAGGCCGCACCAGCCGGCCGGCGTGGCAGGCACCGGCACGCGCCCGCGCTCAGCCCAGGTGCCCATCAGCATGGCCACGGCCATCAGCAAGGTCTGCTGGATGATGATGACGGCCACGCCGGGCACCAGATAGGCGCCGTAGCCCTCCCGCACATTGAACAAGGGCACGCTGTTCAGCCCCAGCGGTTGCCGCTGTGCCGCCGCCTGCACTGACGAGGGTGTACTCGCCGCCAGTCGCTTGAGCTCGATGCCGGCGGACACCGTGCCCACCACTTCCGCCAAGCCACCCAGCGCGGCCTTGTTGAGCATCAGGTAGGCGCCGTGGCCGACCAACTCCACTTCAGCCACCTTGCCCGACAGCACCCGCGCATTCATGCCAGCCGGAATGATCAGTACGCCGCCGGCTTCATTGCGCCAGAGCAGATCCTGGGCGGGGGCCACATCCGGCGTGACCTGCACCACCTGCAGGGCCGGATGCGCATCGAGGTAGCGCACCAGTTGGCGCGACAAGGCACTGCGGTCCTGATCGACCACCGCCACCGGCACGCGCTGCACAGACTCGTGCGCGTAGGGCAGCGGATAGAAGAAGGCGTAGACCACCCCGCCACCAAACAGCAGCAACATCACGCCTGCATCAGCCAGCAATGCACACCAACTGGCCACAAAAGCTTGCCAAACGGGCTTCATGACCGACCCCAGGCACTCGGCGCCAGGGCGCGTCGACGCAGCAGCCAGGCACCGAGCAGGCCGAAGCCCAGGGTCATGGCGGCCAGCGTCAGCAGGTCAGGTACCCCGTAGCGGGCCGGGGCACCGGCCACCCAATGGCGGCTCTGCAACTGCAGGTAATGGGTCAGCGGCAACACCTCGGCCCAGGCGCGCGCCAGCACCGGCATCGACTGCAACGGAAAGCCCTGCCCGGCAAAGGCAAACGCCGGTGCGGTGATGAAGCCCGCGGCCGACAATCCGTTGCGCAGCGCCAGCGTCACGCCGATCAGGAACACGCCCAGCGCCAGCTGCGCGGCCACCAGCAAGCCCAGCCCGACCAGCACCATGAACGGCGCGTCCGTGATGGCCCAGCCGCGCACCCCGGCCATCACCAGCACAAAAGCCAGCGCCATCACGCCAAAGGCCAGCGCCGGCCAGGCCAGCTTGGTGGCCAGGGCCACGTGCCAGCGCCCGCCGGCCGTGGCGAGCCACTCGGGCACGCTGCCGGCCTTCAGTTCCCGGCCGATGGCCGTGACGGCCGCCAGGGTGATGAAGATCTGCATCACCGCCGGCAGCAGGGCCAGGGTCAGGAAAAACTCGTAACTCGCCGACTCGTTGAACAAGGTGACCAGCTTCATGCGGATCGGCTCGAACTGCGCCTTGGCCAGCACCGGGGCGGCGCCGCGCTTTTCACGCGCACTCAACTCGATGCCCACGGACAAGGTGCTGACCACCGCGCGCACATCGCGCGACAAACCGCCGACATGCGACTGGAACTGCCCGTTGTAGAACCATTGCACGGTGGCGGCCCGGCCACCCAGCACCTGGGTCTGCAGCTGCGCCGGAAAGATCACCACGCCAAACGCCTGCCGCTGGCGCAGCAGGCTCAGCGCCTCTTCCCAGCTGGCGGCATGCGCAACCACGCTGATGCCCGGTGAGGCTTGGAGAAAGCGGTCCATCTGCCGCGACAAGGCCGATTGGTCCTGGTCGATCACGACGATGGGCAGGTCACGCGGCACGCCGACAGAAAAGATCCACACCACCAGCGCGCACACCGCCCACGGGATGAGCGTGAGCATCGCCATGTCCCAGGGGCTGGCGCGCAGCCAGCGGCTCTCGCGGGCCAGCGCGGCCCGCCAGCCAGCTGCGGTCTCGCTCGTGGGCTCCAGCATCACGCGGCGTGGCGCTTCAAGGGGCGGCGAAGAGCACGCTCATGCCCGGGCGCAAACCCGGCACGGGCGCCACCGGACGCAGCCGCACTTCGAACGTGCGCAGATCGGTGCCACCGGGGCGCGCCGCCCGCCAGGTGGCGAAATCCGGCATGACCGCCACCGAGCTCACGGTGAAGCGCTGCTGCTTGCCCAAGGCGGGCAATTCGGCCTCGTGCTGGCTGCCCACGGCAAAGGCGGCCAGGCGGTCTTCACGCACCGCCACCACCGCCCAGGCGTCGCTCAGGTTCACCAGGGTGACCACCGGAAACCCCTGCGGCGCCAGCTCACCCGGCTGGATCTGGATCTTGGCCACTTCGCCGGCCGCAGGCGCATGTACCCGGGTTTCGGCCAGCGCCACCTGGGCCTCCGTCACCACACCGGCCACTTGCCGGGCCTGCGCCGACGCTGCCTGCTTGTCTTCCGTGCGCGCGCCGGCGCTCGCCATCTGGAACTGCGCCTGCGCGGCCTGTGATTGCTGCTGCGCCGCGCGCCACTGGGCCTCGGCCTCGTCGCGTTTCTGCCGCGCCAGCACACCTTGATCGGCCATCACCTGCACGCGGTCGAGCGTTGTGCGCGCCATGCGCTCGGCGGTCTGCGCCCGCTCCCAGTTGGACCGGGCCATCTGGATTTCCTCGGGCCGCGCACCATGGCTGGCCTTGTTGGCCACGGCCTGGGCCGCCTCTTGCGCAGCTTGCGCCTGCGCCACCTTGGCACTGACCTCGGGGCTGTCGAGCTCGAAGATCACGTCACCGGCCTTCACCGATTGCCCGAGGCTGACCTTCAGCGCACCCACGCGGCCCGGCACCTTGGACGAGACATTGATTTCCTGCGCGTCGATCTGGCCCTGCAGCGGCAGCACCTGGGGCTCGAAGGCTTTTTTCAGGCCCCAGCCCAGGCCGCCAAGAACCAGCAGCCCCACGATGGGCAGCACAAAAGAGCGGGGTGAGATGTTGGAGGTGCTCATGGATGTGTGGGGGGCGGCGGTCGCGTGATGATTCAAGGCTGCAGCGGCAGGCGAATGTCGGCGCTGGCGGCCAGCTCGGGCAGGCGCTGCGGCTGGCCGGAGGCCTCCAGCAGCCGCGCCAGCGCCATCACGTAATCGTGGGCCGCCTGCAGGCGTTCGATCTTCGATCTGGACAGGCCGAGCTGCGCATCGGTCACGTCGGTGGAGGTGGCCTGGCTCTGGGCAAACGACACCTGCTGCAAGCGCAGATGCTCGCTGGCCAGCTCCACCGCCGAACCCCCGCTGACGTACTGGGCGCGGGCGTTCTCCAGGGCGCGCCATTGCGCCTCCACCAGCGTCGGAATGTCACGGCCAGCCTGTTCGGCGCTCACCTCCACGCGCTGCTGCTGCAGGCGGGCTGCGTCACGCATCTTGTCGTGGTCGATGCGGCTGACCAGCGGCAGGCTCATGTGCAAGCCCACCTGCCAGTTCGGCTGCACCGTCTTGTCGTTGCTGCGGTTCAGGTTGACGTTGGCCAGCGCCACCACATTGGGCGCCAGCTCGGTGCCTTGCAGGCGGTAGGACTCGTCCGCCTGATCACGCTTGGCGGCCAGCTTCTGCCACGCCGGGTGGCGCGACATGCCGGTGTCGATGAAACTGGCCAAGGGCCCGACACCCTGGCTGTGCACGAACAGCGGCGTGGTGGCTTGCACCGGCGCATCGGTGCGCAGCAGACGCTGCAGCGCCACCTCGGCCAGCTGCAGATCGCTGCGGGCGCGGGCTTCGTCGCGGCGGGCGTTGTCGAGGGCCACATCGGCACGCAAACGCTCAGCGCGGGCGATCAACCCGGCCTGCTCCAGCTTCAGCGCACTTTGCTGGTGGGCGCCGATGCCGATGACCGCATCACTGCGCAAGGCCAGCGCCTGGCGCGCCAGCTGCACCGTGAAATAACGCTGGGCCACCAGGGTGGCGAGCTTGTCTTCGGCGTCCTGTTGCTCAGCCTGCGCCTCACGCGCCCGGCCTCTGGCCAGCCCCTGCAGGGCCTCGACCCGGCCACCGGTGTAGATCGGCCAGACCGAGCCCAAGCCGGCCGAAACCAGGTTGACGATGCGGTCGGTGGTGTAGGCGTTCGGGATGGTGGGGATGGGCGCGCCGGGCAAGGCGGCGTCGAGCATGCCCAGGCTCGGGTTGGCGGCCGCGGCCACGTTCGACAAATCCAGGTTGATGGACGTGGACACGCGGCCGGCAAAACCGGTGAGGCTGAGCGAAGGGCCGCCGAGGCGGTCCAGGGCTTCAGCCTGCAGCCCCCGGGCCTGGGCGTCGAGCTGCGCGCCGCGCACGGAACCCGATGCCTCGGCAGCGAGCTTCATCGCTTCGCCCACATCGACCGCCAACTGTGCATGGGCCTGCACCCCGGCACAGAGAAGCACGCCCGCGAAGGCCTGCTGCAGAAGGGTTTGCCATCTCATGCGCCGAGTGTAAGCAGACGGCTGGCTGGTGGAGGACAGGAAATGCGCGCGGCAGCTGCACCAAAGGCTTGTTTTCAAATTATCAACAGTAAATTTATTTTCAGACTGTTTATTCATCAAACAGCAATCTGTACAGTTCACTACATCGATGAGCCGAACACAAAACAACGACTCACCGAGGCTGGACAAGACGGAGCGACTCAGTAAGTGCTCACCGCCGTGCCTGGCACCGTTTGACCTCAACCTCAAGGACCTCATCATGACCCGCTTCCAAGTTGCTTTCGCCGCCATCGCCCTCGTCGCCGCCAACGCTGCCTCGGCCCAATCGGCTCCTGACGCCATCCCCGCTGCTTTCCAGCGCGCTGATGTGGTCGCCGCCCCCGCTACCCCGGCTGTCGCCGCTGTGCGTGAAGGTGCCGCCAAGGTCGCTGCTGCCGGCTTGACCCGCGAACAAGTGCGTGCCGAGTTCCTGGCCGCCCGCGCTTCTGGCCAGAACAACCCGTTCGACACCGACGGCTTCCTGCCTGCCACCCCGGTCAGCCGCACGGCCACCGGCCTGGCTCAAGCCAAGTAAGACAAGCAATCCAGCACTGAACTGCTGAACACAAACATCCCCACCGAACCCGAAAGAGAAAACATCATGAACCGCTTCCAAGTTGCCTTCGCCGCCATCGCCCTCATCGCCGCCAACGCCGCTTCGGCCCAATCGGCTCCTGACGCCATCCCCGCTGCTTTCCAGCGCGCTGATGTGGTCGCCGCTCCGGCCAACGCCGATGTCGTCGCCGTGCGTGAAGGTGCTGCCAAGGTCGCCGCTGTCGGCTTGACCCGCGAGCAAGTGCGTGCCGAGTTCCTGGCCGCCCGCGCTTCTGGCCAGAACAACCCGTTCGACACCGACGGCTTCCTGCCTGCCACCCCGGTCAGCCGCACCGCCACCGGCCTGGCCCAAGCCTACTGATCCCGTGTGTGGCGGGGCCTTCCCAGGCACCGCTGACCGCACACCCTGCGCCCGTCGCAGACAAAAAAAGGCCCGCTTGCTGCGGGCCTTTTTGCTTGCCTCAGTGCCGAAACGCTGAACGCCGGATCACCTCAAGGGTGCGCGGCAATGACCTCGGCCACCGCCGACGTCAGGCGGGTGCCGTAGCCGATGTGCAGGAACTCGTTCGGGCCGTGCGCGTTGCTCTTCGGGCCGAGCACGCCGCAGACCATCATCTGGGCCATCGGGAAGCCCTGCTGCAGCAGGTTCATCAGCGGAATCGTGCCGCCCTGGCCGATGTAGCCCAGCGGCGCACCGAAGTGCCGGCGTGACGCCGTGTCCATCGCGGCCTCCAGCCACGGCGCCAGCGTCGGGGCATTCCAGCCCGTGGCGCCCCAGTCGTTCATGCGGCCGTCCGGGTGGAACGTGACCTTGGCGTTGTAGGGCGCGTTGTCTTCCAGCAGCGCCTTGAGTTGCACCGCGGCCGTGTGGCCTTCCACCAAGGGCGGCAGGCGCAGGCTCAGCTTGAAGGCCGTGAACGGGCGCAGCACATTGCCGGCGTTCTGCAGCGAAGGCATGCCGTCCACGCCCGTCACCGACAAGGTCGGACGCCAGGTGCGATTGAGCAGCGCCTCCACCGGGTCGGTGTCGGTGGCCAGTGCGAAGGCACCATCAGCGCCGCAGGCCCAGGGGTAACGCTTCCACACCTCGTCACCCAGAATGTGCGCGGTGGCGCGGGCCTGGGCCACGCGCTCGGACGGCACTTCGCAGTGGAAAGCCTCCGGCAGCAGCCGGCCGGTCTTCGAATCTTCCAGGCGGTCGAGGACCATGCGCATGATGCGGAAGCTCGACGGCACCAAGCCGCTGGCATCGCCCGAGTGGATGCCTTCGGTGAGGATTTCCACCTTCAGCGTGCCGGTGATGTTGCCGCGCAGCGAGGTCGTGAGCCAGAGCTGGTCATAGTTGCCGGCGCCTGAATCCAGGCAGACCACGAGGCTGACTTCACCCAGGCGCGGGCGCAGCAGGTCGAGGTAGGGCAGCAAGTCGTACGAGCCGGATTCCTCGCAGGATTCGATCAGGCCGACGATGCGGGGGTGCGGCACGTTCTGCGCCTTCAGGGCCTCCACGGCGCTGATCGCGGCGTACACGGCATAACCGTCATCGGCGCCACCGCGGCCATAGAGCTTGCCGTCCTCGATCTTCGGCGTCCAGGGCCCGAGGTCCGAGCGCCAGCCGCTGAATTCGGGTTGTTTGTCGAGGTGGCCGTACATCAGCACGGTCTGCGTGCTGGCCGGCTTGGTGGCGGCCACTTCAAAGAAGATGACCGGCGTGCGGCCTTCCTGGCGGATGACTTCCAGCGTCAGGCCAGGCACCTTGCGGGAGAGCACCCAGTCGGCGGCGTCACGCACCACCTTGTCGATCAGACCGTTCTTCTCCCAGTCGGGGTCGAACATCGGGCTCTTGGCGGGCACGCCGATGTAGTCTATGAGGCTGGGCACGATGCGTTCGCGCCAGGCGTCGTCCACGAATCGATGCAGTTGTGCCGGATCGAGCGGAGCCAGGGTGTCAGGTGCATTCATGATGCAAGGTGTCCTCGGTGTCGGTAAACACCACAGATTGTGCGACGGTTTGAGGCTGACGTATGCTGGGCTGATGACTGCACCCTCCCCCACTCGCCGCCGGTATCTTCAACTGACGGGTGGCGCGGCGGTCGGGCTGGCCGCCAGCACCCCGTGGCAGATGGCGCTAGCCCAGCCAGCGAGTCCCTCCATACCGGCGCCCGCCGCCAACCCCACGGCCGGCATCACGCCGACGCAGATCCTGCTCGGGCAGACGATCTCGCTGGAAAACGCCAAGAACGACTATGCAGTGGCCATTCGCCAGGGCATCGAAGCCGCAGTGCAGCAGATCAACGCCACGGGCGGCGTGGCGGGCCGGCGCTTGCAGATCAAGGTGATGGACGACCATGCCAAGCCCGCGGAAGCCGAGGCCAATGCCCGGCAGCTGGTGGCAGACGGCGTGTTCGCGCTGTTCGGGCCGATCGAAGGCGGGCCGTCGACCGCCGTGATGGGCGTGGCCAATGACACCGGTGTGCCGCTGTTCGGGCCGATGGCCGGCTCGCCCGGTTTGCGCCGGCCGCTGCAGTCGCTAGTGTTTCCGGTGCGCGCCGAGCACCGCGAAGAGTTCCGGGCGCTGCTGAACCACGGCGCCAGCCTGGGCATGCGCCGCGTGGGTTTTCTGCAGGCCGATTCCGACACGGGTCGCCAGCACCTCGACAACGTCCGGCGCATCGCCGGCCCGCTGGGCATGGAGGTGCGCCTGCCGATGCCGTTCAAGGGCGACATCACCGATGCCGGCTTGCAGGCCTTCGTGCAGCAGCTGGGTGACAAGCAGGTGGAGCTGGTGTTCAACCATGGCTCGGCGGGCGTCTATGAGCGCCTGATCCGGCTGAGCCGGCAAGCTGGCCTGAACACCAGTTTCTGGGGCATCAACTCGGGCTCTGCGCAGCTGGCCAAACACCTCGGGCCACTGGCCAACGGCATGGTGTTCGCCCAGGTGATGCACAGCCCGTGGGAGCGAAAGACCGCCCTCACCCGGGCTTATCAAGACGCCTTCCGCGCCCTGTTCCGGGACCAGGACTTTTCGTACGGCAGCCTGGAAGGTTATGTCACGACGCGCGCGCTGGCCGAAGCCCTGCGCCGCTGTGGCCGCGACCTGAGCCGACCCCGCTGGCTGGCGGCCATGAAGGACGCACAGCTCGACATCGACGGCTTCAAGGTCAGCTGGCCGGCGGCCGAGCACGCCGGCTCCACCTTCGTCGACACGGCCATCGTCACGCGCGACGGCCGTTTCCGTCACTGACCCGCCATTGGCTCAGCGGGCAGCCGGGTAGCGGGCGTTCAGCCAGCCATTGAGCGCGGCCAGCACCTCGGCCTGCTCCGGCTCATTGAAGATTTCGTGCGCCAGGGCATGCCAGGGCTGCGCCTGCACCGAAGCCGGCGCAGCAGCGGCAAACCGCGCGCTGCCCGCGGGTGCCACGCAACGATCCGCGCCGCCCCACATCAGCAAGGTGGGCACGCGCCACGAGGCCGCCATGCCCTGCACTTCCGGGCCGGCATCAGCGATGAACTTGGCGAGTCGGCCGCAGATGCGGTCATGAACCAGCGGGTCGGCCACGTAGGCGGCCACCACGGCGGGGTCGCGGCAGATCCACGAGGGCTTGAGGCCATTGCCCAGCGCCAGGCCCGGCACCAGGCTGGAGCCCACCGCCACCAGCAGCTTCTGGAACAGGTTCATGCCGGCATCGAGGGCCGGTGACGACAGCACCAGCGCATCCACCGGGCGCCACCAGGCCGCCGGCTTCACATGCAGGCCCTCGGCCACATAGCGCGCGGCCACCAGGCCACCCAGGCTGTGGCCCAGCATCACCAGCGGGCCGGGCTGCAGCGGGCGCACGGCATCCACCACACGGCCGAGGTCTTGCAGCAGGCTGTTGCGATCGGGGATCACGCCCCGCCCGCCACCCGACTGACCATGGCCGCGCTGGTCGTAGGCCACCACCTGCCAGCCCTGGGCACACAAGGCCTGGGCCACATGCTCATAGCGGCCGGCGTGTTCGCCCAGGCCATGCACCAGCAGCACCTGCCCACGCACCCGCTCCGCATTGGCCGAAGCCGGCCACACACGCGCCTGCAGGCGCACTCCATCGGCAGTGACGATCTGATCCATCCCGGCAGTCTACGCGGTGCTGTCACCTGCGTGATGGCAGGCCCCAAGGAACACGGTAGGCTTTCGCCCCACAAACATCATTCCGGAGACCCCATGACGACACGCGCCTTCGACCTGCAGCTGGACACCGCCACCGGTATCGCCCGTCTGGTGCTCAACCGCCCGGATCGCATGAACACCATGGACCCGGCGTTTTTTCCGGCGCTGCGCGACGCGGTGCGCGAGCTCGACGACGCCGGCGATACGCGGGTGCTGGTGATCAGCTCCACCGGGCCGCACTTTTCAGCCGGCATGGCGCTGGAGGTGTTTGCCGGCGGCCTGCCGATGCTCGACACCAGCGATGCCCGCAAGCGCCTGGCCTTCCAGACCGGCCTGCGCCGCCTGATGGACTGCTTCACCGCGATCGACGAAGCGCGCTTCCCGGTGATCTGCGCGGTGCAGGGGGGCTGCATCGGCGGCGCACTCGACCTGGCAGCCGCCTGCGACATTCGCGTGTGCAGCGCCGATGCCTTCTTCACCATCCAGGAGATCACGGTCGGCATGGCGGCCGATCTGGGCTCGCTGCAACGTCTGCCCAAGATCATTCCGCAAGGCCTGGTGCGCCAGATGGCCTACACCGGCGAAAAGCTGCCGGCCCAGCGCGCGCTCGACGCCGGGCTGGTGAACGCCGTGTTGCCGGACGTGGCCGCACTCGAAGCCCACGCGCTGGCACTGGCCCGCGACATCGCCAGCAAGAGCCCGCTGGCCATCACCGGCAGCAAGCTCGCCCTGAACCACGCCCGCGACCACGGCACCGCCGACGCGCTGGCACAGATGACGCTGCTGCAAAGCGCGATCTTCGACATCGGCGAGATGGAACGCGCCATCGGCGGCTGGAAGAAGAAGCAGGCCGCCGAGTACGCGGCGCTGGGCCCCACCGCGCCGCTTTGATACGGCGTTCATGCCGCGTTGATGCCGCTTTGATACCTGCGACTGCATCCACCCCCGACAATCGCCCGATGTGGACCTTGAACGTGGTGGGCCCCGGGCGGGTCGGACGCAGCCTGAGCCGGCTCTGGCTGGATGCGGGCATGGCGCAGTTGCAGGCGGTGCTGGCGCGCCAGCCCGGGCATGCGCAGGCCGCCATTGAAGCCTTGGGCGCGGGCACGGCCTGCACGGCACTGGCGCAGATGCCACCGGCCGACGTGTGGCTGCTGGCTGTGCCGGACACCCAGATCGCCAGCGTCGCCGCGCAACTGGCCGAGCTCAGCCAGGCCCGAGGCTGGGCGCCGGCGCAGGCCTGGCATTGCAGCGGCTTCTTGACCTCGACGGAGATGGCGCCCTTGCAGGCGCTGGGCTGGGACGTGGCCAGTGCACATCCGGCCCTGAGCTTTGCCGATCCGGACCGCGCCTGCGCGCAGTTCCCCGGCACGGTGTGCGCGCTTGAAGGCACGGCAGCGGCGCTGCAGCGGGCTCAAGTTGCGTTCGAGCAGATCGGCGGCCGGTGCTTCGAATTGCAGGCCGCCCACAAACCGCTGTATCACGGGGCTGCCGTGTTCGCGAGCAACTTCCTGCCGGTCTTGCAGGCGGTAGCGACTGAGCTTTGGCAGGGCACGGGCGTGCCACCCGCCTGGGTGCCGGGCCTGGCGCAGGGTTTCCTCACGCAGGTCAGCAGCAATGTGCAGGCGCTGGGGCCACGGGCCGCGTTGACGGGCCCGGCTGCGCGGGGTGATGGCGCGGTGCTGGCGGCTCAAGGCCAGGCCATGAGCGCCCGAGACGCGGCGCTGGGCGAAGCCTATGCCAGCCTGAGTGAGCTGGCCGGCCGCTTGGCCAGGCGCGGGCAGGTGCTGGGCGAGCCATCGGGCAGCTGACGACCAGCCACGTCAACCCGCCACAAGAGCCAGCCGCCATTCACGCTCATCCAGCCCGGGGCTGTTGTCATGCAGCTCCTCGGCCAGCACCACCTGGTTGCGGCCGTTGCGCTTGGCGCGGTACATGGCCTGGTCAGCACGGGCCACCAGGTCGTCGAGCGCCACCAGCTGCAGGTCCAGCGCGGCCACGCCCACGCTGATGGTCACGCCAAAGGCGCTGCCCAGCGGGGTCGCGATGTTCAGCCCGGCCACGGTCTGGCGCAGGCGCTCGGCAATGCCACGGGCCTGGGTCAGGTCGCAGTGGGTCAGCAGCACCACGAACTCTTCACCGCCGTGGCGTGACACCAGGTCACCATGCCGCATCTGGCCCTGCAGCGCCCCCGCCACGGCCACCAGCGCCTGGTCGCCCACGGCGTGGCCGTAGCTGTCGTTGATCTGCTTGAAGTGGTCGATGTCGATCACCAGCGCGGCGGTGTCGATGGTGTGCCGATGGGCATTCACCAGCTCACGCTCACCGGCTGCAAAAAATGCGCGGCGGTTCAACAGGCCGGTCAGCGAATCGGTGCTCGACAACTCGCTGAGCTGCTCGATCAACTCGGCTCGTTCCTGCTCCAGCGCGCGGCGGGCCACCTCGCTGGCCTGCAGCGCACGCACCGCGCCCAGCACGGCACCAATTTCATCGTCGCGCTCCACCGCCGGCCAGGCCGCCACCGGCTCGCCGTCGGCCAGCGCCTGGATGGTGACGGCGGTGGCCGCCAGCGGGCGCATCACCCGGTGGTGCACCAGGGCCATCGAGCCCACCAGCAACAGGGCCGCCAGCACGGTGGCCACCAGCACCAGTTGCAATGAGGTCTGCGCCTGCTGGAGCGTGTCACGCGCATGGTTCAGCGCCTGGGCCAGCACCGCGTCACGCAGGCCCAGCAAGGGCGCCATGTCGGGCACGTAGATGTCGCCGAACTGGGTCACGTCGGTGGCGTAGGGGGTGCCGCGCATGCCGGCGTCGATCACGCGCTGCAGCTCAAGCTGGGTGCGGCCGAAATAGCCGAGCGCGAGTCGCTCGCGCACCTCTTTCACCGCCGGGCCCATGGTGTGCGCACCCAGGTGGCGGTCGAGCAGGATACGCCGGGCCTCGATGCGCCCGCGCAGTTGCAGCACCTGGGTGAGTTCGTGTTCGGTCAATCGGCGTTGTTGCAGCAGCGCCGGCCGCAGCCAGGTGCCCAGCACGCCCGCTTCCTCGCGCAGATCGGCGGCCAGCATCGCGGCACTCACGTCAGACGCCAGCGCCGGAAACGCCGTGCCAGTGGCCGCAGCCCGTTGATCCACCAGCGGCGTGATCAGCAACACCGCATCGCGCAGCCGGCCCACATCATTGCCCTGTTTGGCAGCGTCATCACCCACGCGGCCGCGCATGGCCATGGCATCGACGGACTCGCGCACGGCCTCCACCACCTGGCGCGCGCGCTGCACTTCTGGTGGCGTGGGCTGCAGGGACTGGAAAGCCAGGTCGGTGCGCTGGCGGGCGCGGGTGAGGGTCAGTTGAGGCGCGGTGTCGGACGGCGCAATGTCGCCCAGCACCGCAAACGACGGCGCCCGCTCGCGGGAAATCATCTCCATCAGGCCCAGGCCGCGCTGCAGATCCTGCAGCGCCTGCACGCCCTGCTCGGCCTGGCGCCACTGGGCCAGGTCGGTGCCGGCCAGCCGCCACAACATGGCGGCCACCACCAGCGCCAGCACCCAGTTGATCAGGCGGAACAGGGACATCAGGCGCATGCCAACCTCCCGGGGCTGGGCAGCCTGCTGAGCAGATGAGCGGAGGGGAACGGGACAAGCACGCGGGTTCCTTGCGGGCCAGACGGCCCGGAGAGGAGCGACGAGGCTCCTGCAGCGGTTATCGACCGCCGCCCCGCGAACTTGATGCCGGCGTCAGGCCTTCTCGAACTTGAACACGGCCACGCTGGCCCGGAGGTTCGGGAAGGTGCGCACCACCTCACCCGCCTGCAAGCCAAAACTGTCGAGGATGTTCAGCCCGTTCTTGCGGGCCAGCACGTCGAAGTCGGTGTAGGTGCCCACGCGGATGTTGGGCGTGTCGTACCACTGGTACGGCAGGGCGCGCGTCACCGGCATGCGGCCACGGATCACCGACAGGCGGTTCGGCCAATGTGCGAAGTTCGGGAAGCTGACGATGCCCAGACGGCCGACCCGCGCCGTTTCGCGCAACATGCGCTCGGTATTGCGCAGGTGCTGCAATGTTTCAAGTTGCAACACGACGTCGAAGCTGTGGTCCTCGAAGAGCTGCAGGCCTTCTTCCAGGTTCAGCTGGATCACGTTGACGCCGCGGCGGGCGCAGGCCAGCAGGTTGGCGTCGTCGATTTCCACGCCGTAGCCGGTGCAGCCGCGCTTGTTCTTCAGGTAGGCCAGCAACTCGCCGGTGCCGCAGCCCAGGTCGAGCACACGCGCACCCTCGGGCACCAGCGCGGCGATGGCTTGCAGGTTCTTGTTGTCGGTCGTCATGCGGTCACCACCGGCTCATCGGCAATGCGGTCGAAATAGGCCCGCATCACGCCGTGGTAGCGCGGGTCGTCGAGCAGGAAGGCGTCGTGGCCATGCGGCGCGTCGATCTCGGCGTAGCTCACGTCCACCCGGTTGTCGACCAGCGCCTTGACGATCTCGCGTGAGCGCGTCGGCGAAAACCGCCAGTCGGTGGTGAAGCTCACGAGCAGGAACTTCTTGTCGCGGGCCACCTGGAACGCCCGGGTCAAGTCACCGCCGTGCTGCTTGGCCGGGTCGAAATAGTCCAGCGCGCGGGTGATCAGCAAGTAGGTGTTGGCGTCGAAGTACTCGCTGAACTTGTCGCCCTGGTGGCGCAGGTAGCTTTCGATCTGGAACTCGATGTCCTGCGTGCTGTAGCCAATGCCACCCTCGCGCATCTCGCGGCCGAACTTGGCCTCCATCGAATCGTCGCTCAGGTAGGTGATGTGGCCGATCATGCGGGCCACGCGCAGGCCGCGCTTGGGCACCACGCCGTGGGCATAGAAATGCCCGCCGTGGAAGTCGGGGTCGGTGACGATGGCGCGGCGCGCCACCTCGTTGAAGGCGATGTTCTGGGCCGACAGGTTGGGCGCCGTAGCCACGGCCACGCAGTGGCGCAGGCGATCGGGGTAGCGCAGCGTCCAGCACAGGGCCTGCATGCCGCCCAGGCTGCCACCCAGCACCGCAGCCAGCTGGGTGATGCCCAGGCGTTCCACCACGCGGGCCTGCGCATCCACCCAGTCTTCCACCGTGACCACCGGGAAGTCGGCGCCATAGGGCTGGCCGGTGGCCGGGTTGGTGTCCATCGGGCCGGTCGAGCCGAAACACGAGCCCGGGTTGTTCACGCCGATGACAAAGAAGCGGTCGGTGTCGAGCGGCTTGCCCGGGCCCACCAGGTTGTCCCACCAGCCTTCGCTGCGGGCCTGGCCTTCATAGACGCCCGCCACATGGTGCGAGGCATTCAAGGCGTGGCACACCAGCACCGCATTGCTGCGGTCGGCGTTCAAGGTGCCATAGGTTTCCACTGTCAGCGAGTAGTCGCGCAGCACCGCACCGCTCTGCAGCGGCAGGTCTTGCTCGAACCTCATCTGTTGTGCCTTCACGTACCCGACGGAAGCCATGTATTCATCCCCAGAAACAACAAAGCCCAGCTCCGGACTCAAGAGTCGGACACCGGGCTGTCGTGCCGGAATGTCCCTCTTTAGCGGCATTTTTAAGGCGCCCGCAATCCGGAACAAATCGGCGCCATACAAGCCGGAAGTTTAGCAGGGGGTGTGCGGCTCCGCTTGCATGCCGGGCACCGGGTGCGGGAACATGGGCGCACTCCTTCACGTCTGCAGATCCTGCAGTGCCCGCATGTCACGCTCACCCGGCCGCCCGCAGCTCTTGCCTGAGGCGGCCCCCGCCGCCGCCATCACCCGACGCGATTTCCTGAACGGCGTGGCCCTCGGCCTGGGCGGCACGGCCAGCCTGTCCGCTGCGGCCACGCCTGGAAGCGAGCTGCCCGACCCCGCCCTGCGCACCGGCCTGCAGGGCCAGACCGACACGGTGAACGCTGCGGCCCACGCCTGGCGTGACCGCGCCGGCGGCGTCAGTGAAGCGCCTGCTGAGCGTGACGACGGCGTGGAAGACCTGCTGGTGGTGGGCGCGGGGCTGAGTGGCCTGTGTGGCGCACACCTCTACGCAAAGCACGCCGGCCGGCCGGTGCGCATGCTGCTGCTCGATGCACTCGACGACGTGGGCGGCCATGCCCGGCGCAATGAATTCATCGCCCGCAACGGCCAGCGGCTGGTGGGCTATGGCGGCTCGCAGTCGCTCGACAACCCCAGCCTGTTCTCGCCGGCCGTCCAGCAGGTGCTGCAAGACATCGGCGTGGACTGGCCCCGCTTCAACACGCAGTTCTTCGACCACGGCTGGCATGAGCGGCACGGCCTGAACAGTCGCGCCCTGGTGTTTGATGCGCGCACCTGGGGCCGATCTGCGGTGGTGCTGCGCCAGCCCGGCGAAGCACCGGCCAGCTGGTTGGCCCGCACGCCGCTGCCGCCCGACGCGCAGCGGCAACTGGCCCGGCTGCTGGCCGAGCCAGCGGCGGATGTGCTGCCACGGGGCATGCCGCCCGCTGCCCGGCGCGACATGCTCTCGCGGCTCACCTGCCGCCAGTTCTACCAACGCCACTGGCGGCTCGGGGCGCAGGCCCTGCGCTGGCTGCAGGCCGATACCGAGGGCTACTTCGGCGCGGGCATCGACGCCACCAGCGCGCTGGATGCCTGGGCCGCCGGCCTGCCGGGCTTCAGCGGGCTGGGGCTGGGCGCATCGATGGACACACGGCTGTCGCCCAGCGGCCGGCTGCTGCACCAGGGGCAAGACCCCTACGTCTTCCACTTCCCCGACGGCAACGGTGGCGTGGCCCGGGCGCTGCTGCGCCAGCTGATCCCGGAGGCCATGCCGGGCAGCGACATGATCAGCCTGGCCGAAGGCCGGGTGCAGCACGCCGCCCTCGACCGCCCCGAGGCCCCCGTGCGGCTGCGCCTGCGCGCCACCGCCGTGCACCTGCGCCACCTCGGGCCGCCGGGCGAAGCGCAACTGGTGGAGGTGCGCTACCTCGACAGCCACGGCCAGCTGCGCGTGGCACGCGCCCGGCAGGTGCTGCTGGCCTGCTGGCACCGCGTGGTGGCACGGCTGACCGACGAGCTGCCGGCCACCCAGGTGGCGGCGCTGAACGACCAGGTCAAGGTGCCGCTGCTGTACGGCACCGTGCTGCTGAACAACTGGCGCGCCTTCCACCGCGCAGGCATCAGCGGCCTGCAGCCGGTCGACGGCTTCTGGCGCGAGGCGGCGCTCGACTTTCCGGTCCGCATGGGCTCGCTCGGCCCGCCCGAGCACCCAGACCAACCCGTGCTGCTGCATCTGTCGAAGGTGGTGCTGCCAGCACCGCAG
Source organism: Ideonella margarita (assembly GCF_038066635.1). Classification (NCBI taxonomy): domain Bacteria; kingdom Pseudomonadati; phylum Pseudomonadota; class Betaproteobacteria; order Burkholderiales; family Sphaerotilaceae; genus Ideonella; species Ideonella margarita. Next base: position 212,491 of record NZ_JBBUTI010000008.1, read on the forward strand.
GAACCGGCCCTGCCCCCGCGTGAGCAGGCCGCCCGCGGCCGTGCGCTGCTGACTGGTTGGTCGTTCGACGAGCTGGCCCAGGAGACCACCCGGCTGCTGCAGTCCGGGCTGGGCGACTTCGGCTTCGAGGCCGAGCGCGACATCGAGGCCATCACCATCAACCGCTGGGCGCATGGCTATGCCTACGAATACATGCGCCCCTGGGACCGTTGCTGGCCGCAAGGCCCGCTGCCCTGCACCACGGCCCGACGCGGCTGGGGCCGGGTGGCCATCGCGAATGCCGATGCGGGCGCCTATGCCTATGCCCACGGCGCGATGGACCAGGCCGCGCGGGCGGTGCAGGAATTGCTGCCTCAGGCGCGTCTGCCGAGCTGGTCAAAAAGGCCGGGGCCGGTGTGAGGCCACCAGCCCCGGGCTGGCTTCACACCAGGCCGAGGTCCTTCGGCTGGCTGCCCGGAAATACCGCCTGCACCTGCGCCGGACTGAGGCCGTAGAGGCGCTGGAACAAACCGCCAAACAGCTCCTGGTAGGAGGTGAGCACGGGGAAGTCGCGGTTCTGGTGCAGCGTGGCGGCCGACACCGCCACCTGCTCACCGGCGATGCGGCCACCGCGCACCCGGCCGCCCATCACGGCGCACACCGTGCCGTGGCCGTGGTCGGTGCCGCGGTTGCCGTTTTCACGCAGCGTGCGGCCGAACTCGCTGAACACCACCACCACCGTGTCACGCCAGGCCGGGCCCATCGCATCCGCGAAGGCGGCCAGGCCACGGCCCAGCTCACCCAGCCGGCTGGCCAGGGTGCCGGTGGCATTGCCTTGGTTCACATGGGTGTCCCAGCCGCCCACATCGAGAAACCCGAGGTGATAACGCTCGCGCATCATCTGGGCGACGCGACGTGATTCGGCCTCGAAGCCGCTGCTGCTCAGCGCGTTGCGGCTGGCGGCCTGCATCTCGGCGCTGGCGCCGGCGGCCATGTCGCGCATGGCCTCGCGCTTGACCTCGAAGCCTTCGGCCACCGCACCGGCCAGTGGCTGGTCGCGGTACATGCGGGCGATCAGCGCCGCCTGGCGCTCGTCCACTGCATTGCGCACCGACGACGCCAGCCGCAGGTTGGGCACCGGCAGCGCACCACGCAGGACGATCGGCAACTGGTCGGTGAAGGCCATGCTGTCGCGCCGCTGGCTGCCCAGTTGCTGCGCCAGCCGGTTCAAAAAACCCGACTGCTGCTTGGCACCGGCCGTGATGTCGTCAAAGCCGTATTCGATGCTGTCCTGGGTTTCAAAGTGGCTGCGCGACAGGTTGTGGCTGCCGGCAAATGGCACCCAGGCCAGTTGCCCCTGCTGGTAGAACGGCGCGAGGCTGCCAGCCAGCGCCGGATGCAGGCCCCAGTCGGTCGTCAGCGGCAAGGCCGCATCGGCCTGGGCGCCCGGCCGGGCAATGGCGATGCGGGGCCGGGCCTCGTAGTAGAAATCGCTGCTGACCGGCACCAGCACGCTGGCCGCATCGGCCGCGCCGCGCAGGAACACCATCAACAGCCGTGGCGGCGTACTGGCGCCCTCGGGGGCGGCCGCCCACAAGCGGCCCTGCACGGCGCCCAGGCCAGAGGCCGCAGCGGCCCCGCGCCAGGCGTGGTTCAGAAAATGACGGCGATGCATCCAGGGCCTTCCGGGTCAGGCGTGTCAGCAGCGCATGAATTCAGGGCTGGACAGCAACAGCGCATTCCATGGCGCGGGGCTGCCAGCCTCGGCCAAGGCGCTGCGGGTCTCGGCCGAGAGCACCGGCCAGACGTTCTGGCGCACCAGCGGTGCCTGCTCCAGTCTGACCAACGCAGGCACGACCATCACGTTGACCGGCCCCCCCTCTTCCGCACGGAACAGGGCGTTGGTGCCGCCCCCGATGGCCCGGGCGATCTCGAACCGGGTACCCAGCTGGCCGGAACCCGACCAGGCCGAGGCCTGCATCGGGTAACCATCGGGCGTGACGCGCCCCCACGGGGCCTGGCCCAGGCGTTGCAGCCAGGTCAGCGCCGGGGCCGGGTTCACGATCAGGCGGTCGTCGTGCACCAGCCGCAATGAAGACAACACCCAGCGCTGCGGATCCTTGAACTTGCGGCCGAGTGACGGCGCAAATTCAGGCGCCTCGAACAAGGCCTGAAGCATCGGGGCGATCGCCGTGTCAGCCTTCAGGTAAGCCGTGGCCATGCGCTCGACCACGGCCGCTGGCGGCTCGTCGGCCATCAGGAAGCGGGCGATCTTGCGGCTGAGGTGGCGCGCGGTGGACGGGTGGTGCGCAAAGCGCTGCAGCTGGGCCACGATGTCGTCCCAGCCCTTGCCGCCGCTGGTCACACCGAGGATGGTGACGGGGCCGTTGTCGTGGCGCGCCGGGTTGAATTCGGTCAGGCCCTGGCGGCGGTACTGCGCCATCTGGTGCTCACGCAGGCGCGGGGTCGCCTCGCCGCTGGCTACGCCCAGGCCGGTCAGCAGCCGGGCCAGCTCCTGCACGTCTTTTTGGGCATATCCGCCGTTCACGCCCAGCGTGTGCAGCTCCATCAGCTCACGGGCAAAGTTCTCGTTGATGCGGCCGGCGGAGTTCTGGTCGTTGTCGAGGTAGCGAAGCATGGCGGCGTGGGTCGACGCGGCCACGAGCAAGTCTTGAAACCGGCCGAGCGCGTGCGGGCGCAGTGCCGTTTCTTCGTAATCACCGACCAAGGCGCGCAGTTCACGCTTGTTGCCGTGGATGCTGAAGTGGTTGCCCCAGAACCAGACCATCTGTTCGCGCAGCTGGTGCGGGCTGTAGAGCGAGCGCCAGAACTGGCGCGTGGCCGCCTCGCGCTCCAGGCGGTTCATTTCCTGCTGCCAGGCCCGGCGCGCCTGGCTGCGGTTGGCGGGCTCGCCCGGGCTTTCCGATTCGCGCCGACGCTCCTGCATCTCCCAGGCCAGGTTGGCCACCGGCCGGGTGGCGATCGTCATGCCGGCCACTCGCAGCGCCAGGGCTTGCGGCAGGCCATCTGATTTTGGTGGGGCGAGCTGGTTCTGCAGCCACTCCTGGCGGCCTTGCTGGGCGTAGGCGCGCACGGTGCCGCCGTTCACGCCGAAGCTCAGGCGGTTGATCCAGGCAAGGTCGTCGGGGGCCAGCGTGGGCAGCGGCGCGGCGGGTGGCGGCACGGCGCCGGGTTCAGCCAACGGGGCGGATGCGGTGGCCACACCGGCGGGGCTCGATGCGGGCGCGTGGCCACAGCCCACCAGGGGCAACGCAGCCAGGCCAGCCAGACCAGTCAGCAAATCACGACGCAACAACATGGTTGTACAACCTCTATCCCATCGAACTTCAACAACTGTAAGCCGGGCAGATGACAGGGCGGTAACCAACCGTAGAGGTCAGCCTGGCGCTGCTCAGTTCGGCTCGCTCGCCGCGCCTGAGGCGCCCCCCGCCGGCACCACCGCGGCCGCCGGCTCTTCCAGGCCGATGCGGCGCACGAACCCGCCTTCCGCATAGTCGGTGAAACGCCAGTCGCCGTCCACCTCGACAACCCCATCTGGCGGCACGGCCGGCCGCACCGGCACGCCGCGCAGGGCGCGCTCCATGTAGCTGATCCAGACCGGCAGCGCCAGGCCACCACCCGATTCCCGGCTGCCCAGGCTGCGCGGCTCGTCATAACCGATCCACACCACGGCCGTGATGTCGGGCTGGTAGCCGCCGAACCAGGCGTCCACCGCGTCGTTGGTCGTGCCGGTCTTGCCGTAGACGTCCGGCCGCTTGAGCTGGGCCTGGGCGCGCGCGGCCGTGCCGGTGCGGGTCACTTCGTTCAGCAGGCTGCCGGTGATGAAGGCGGTGCGGGCAGGCACAACGCGCAGGCTGTCATCCAGCGCGGGGGCCGGCGGCGCCTCGAACAGCACCTTGCCCTGGGCGTCGGCAATGCGCTCGATCACCAGCGGCGTCACCTTGTAGCCGCCGTTGGCCAGCACCGCATAGGCCGAGGCCAGTTGCAGCGGGCTGGTGCTGCCGGCGCCCAGCGCCAAGGTCAGGTTGTCGGGCTGCTTGTCCAGCTCGAAGCCGTACGCCAGCAGGCCCTGGCGGGCTTCGCTCAGGCCCATCTGCTGCACCAGCCGGATGCTGACCAGATTCTTCGATTTGGCCAGGGCGCGGCGCAGCGTCAAAGGCCCGTCGAACTGGCCGTCGGAGTTCTGCGGGTTCCAGCCGCCGATGCCGCCACCATCGGCCAGCGGCGCATCGTTGATCAGCGTGGCCGGCATCACGCCGTGCTCCAGCGCGGTGGCATACAGGAATGGCTTGAGGCTCGAGCCCGGCTGGCGCCAGGCCTGGGTGACGTGGTTGAAGGGCTGGCGGTTGAAGTCAAAGCCGCCCACCATGGCCCGCACGCGGCCGGTGGCGCTGTCGAGGGCCACCAGCGCGCCCTGGGCCTGCGGCCACTGCGCCACGGTCCAGCCAGCGCCCTGGCGCATCACGCGGATCACCGCGCCGCGCTTGAGCGCCAGCGCCGCCGGTGCCTGCGGGCTGAGCGCCGGCAGCGCCCACTTCAGACCCTCGCCGCTCAGCTTGACGCTCTCACCGGTGGCCAGCCGCACCGACACTTCCTTGGTTGAGGCCTGCAGCACCACCGCCACGCGCAGGTCTTCATCGTCGCGGTGGTCTTTCAGCACCTGGGCGGCGGCCTGCTCCGCATCGGCCAAGTCGTCCGGCAACTCCTCGTTGTCTTCCGGGCCGCGCCAGGGCTGCTTGCGCTCGTGGTCGAGCAGGCCGCGCCGCAGGGCCGCCCACGCCGCCTGCTGGTCAGCCGCCAGCAGCGAGGTCGTGACCTTGTAGCCCTTGGTGTACGCCTCTTCACCGAAGCGGTCGAACACCGCCTTGCGGGCCATTTCGGCCACGTATTCGGCATGCACCGCCGTCTGGCCCGGGCTGCGGATCTGCAGCTTCTCTGCCTTGGCCTGGGCCGCCTGGGCTTCGGTGATGACGCCAGTGGCCAGCATCCGGCCGATCACCAGCTGCTGCCGCGCCGTCGCCCGGTCAAAGTTGGTGATCGGGTTGGCAAAGGCGGGGTTCTGCGGCAGGCCGGCCAGCATCGCACTTTCGGCGATCGACAGCTGCGCCACCGGCTTGCCGAAGTACACCTGCGCCGCCGCACCAAAGCCGTATGACCGGTGGCCGAGGTAGATCTGGTTCATGTAGAGCTCGAGGATCTGGTCCTTGCTGAGCTCCTGCTCGATCTTCAGCGCCAGCAGCGCTTCCTTGATCTTGCGCTCCGGCGTGCGCCGCGACGACAGGAAGAACGTGCGCGCCACCTGCTGCGTGATGGTGGAGGCGCCCTGTCGCATGCCGCCGGTGAAGTTGGCCACCACGGCCCGGGCCACGCCCTTGAAGTCGATGCCGCTGTGCTCGCGAAAGCGGCTGTCTTCCACCGCCAGCACCGCGTCCTGCATCAGCTTGGGCATGTCCCCAATGGGCACGAACACCCGCCGCTCGGAGCCGAACTGGGCGATCTCCACGCCGTCGCGGGTGAACACCTGCAGCGGCTGGCGCGGCTGGTAATCGGTGACCTTGTCGAGCGCCGGCAACTGCTGCGAATACCAGACCGCCGCTCCGCCCAGCAGCAGCACGCCGACCAGCACCACGGCCACCAGCGCCAGCAGCAGGGCCACGACGATGCCGCCGGCTTCTCGCCCGGCGCGGTGTTCTGGTCGACGTTCGGCAAGGCAGCCAGCAGGCCGGGCGAGGTGGCGGCGCAAGGCCGCGAGGTTCTGGATCGTCATGGGGCACAGCGAATCAAGGCGGGCTGATTATGGGCATGTCCGCCGGGCACGGCGAACGTGGTCAGCCGCCGGGGCCGCCCTGAAGCCCTGAAAAAGCCACGGGAATGCCCGCTGTCTGTCTCCGTTGGCGAGCGCACGTTCGGCAGCACAATGGCTCTTCCTGCCTCAAGCTGCCTGGGAGCCTTTCAAATGCCCGCCTGGTTGAATGCCCTGAATCAGCACTTCCCGCTGCGCTACCTGGTCTGGGTGTGCTGCGCCGTGCTTGCGCTGCTGGGTGCCTTCACCCAGGTGTCCTTCGGCACCGGCGGCTGGCTCGCGCTGCTCGGCCTGTGCGGCGTGGTGCTCGGCCTGCGCGACAGCCGCCAGCAGCGGCATGCCGTGCTGCGCAACTACCCGGTCATCGGGCACATGCGCTTCCTGCTCGAATTCATCCGCCCCGAGATTCGCCAGTACTTCATCGAAAGCGACAACGAGGCGGCGCCGTTTTCGCGCCAGCAGCGCTCGCTGGTCTACCAGCGAGCCAAGGGCCAGCCTGACAAGCGCCCCTTCGGCACCCAGCTCGATGTGCACCACGACGGCTACGAATGGATCAACCACTCGCTGCAACCCACCGAGCTGCCCGGGCACGACTTCCGCATCACCATCGGCGAGCACTGCGCGCAGCCCTACAGCGCCAGCGTCTTCAACATCTCGGCGATGAGCTTCGGCGCGTTGAGCGCCAATGCCATCCTGGCGCTGAACGGCGGCGCCAAGCGGGGCGGCTTCATGCACGACACCGGCGAGGGCTCGATCAGCCAGCACCACCGGGTGCACGGCGGCGACCTGGTCTGGGAGATCGGCTCGGGCTATTTCGGCTGCCGCGGCGACGACGGCCGCTTCAACGAGGCCGCCTTCGTGGCCAATGCCACCGATCCGCAGGTCAAGCTCATCGAGATCAAGTTGTCACAGGGCGCCAAGCCCGGCCACGGCGGCGTGCTGCCGGGCCCGAAGGTGACGCCCGAAATCGCCCTGGCGCGCGGCGTGCCGGTGGGCGTGGATTGCGTGTCACCGGCGGCGCACAGCGCCTTCAGCACCCCGCGCGAGCTGCTGCAGTTCGTGCAGCGGCTGCGTGAACTCTCCGGCGGCAAGCCCGTGGGCTTCAAGCTGTGCATCGGCCACCCCTGGGAGTGGTTCGCCATCTGCAAGGCCATGCTCGACAGCGGCATCACGCCCGATTTCATCGTGGTGGACGGCGCGGAAGGCGGCACCGGCGCCGCACCGCTTGAATTCACCGACCACGTCGGCGCGCCGCTGCAGGAAGGCCTGCTGCTGGTGCACAACACGCTGGTGGGCCTGAACCTGCGCAGCCGCATCCGCATCGGCGTGGCCGGCAAGATCATCGGCGCCTTCGACATCGCCCGCGCGATGGCGCTTGGCGCTGACTGGTGCAACTCGGCGCGCGGCTTCATGTTCGCGCTGGGCTGCATCCAGGCGCAGAGCTGCCACACGGGCACCTGCCCGACCGGTGTCACCACGCAAGACCCGACCCGCCAGCGTGCGCTGGTGGTGCCTGACAAGCTGGAGCGGGTCTACCGCTACCACCTCAACACGCTGCACGCGCTGCAGGAGCTGGTGCAGGCCGCCGGGCTGAAGCATCCGGGCGAGATCAGCCCGCAGCACATCGTGCACCGGGTGGGGGGCGATGAGGTCAAGCTGCTGATCCACCACCTGCCCTTCCTGAAGCCGGGGCAGCTGGTGGATGCGATCGAAGGCCGGGCGGACTGGCCGCACGGCGTCTACAAGATGTACTGGCCGCTGTCGCAACCCGACAGCTTCACCCCGGCCGCGATGGCCTGAGGGCTCAGGCCGCCGGCGGCGCGGTGTCGATGAAGCTCGGCCGGGCGGCCAGCTTGTCGTGCAGGCGCTGCAGGTTCGGGTACGGCGTGCGCCAGTCGATCTCCGGATAGCGGAAATCCAGGTAGCCCAGGGCGCAGCCCACGGCGATGTCAGCCAGGCTGAGGTGGATGCCGACGCACCAGGGCTTGTCGCCCAGGCCGGTGCTCATGGCGGCCACGGCAGCGTTCACGCGGACCATCTGGCGATCAACCCAGGCTTGCGAGCGCTGGGCTTCGGTGCGGCCGGTCCAGTGCAATTCCATGCGGGCGAGGATGCTGGCGTCGAGCAGGCCGTCGGCCAGCGCTTCCCAGGTGCGCACTTCAACCCGTTCGCGGCCGGTGCCGGGAATCAGCTTGCCGACCGGCGACAGGGTGTCGACGTATTCCACGATGACGCGGGAGTCGAAGACCGCCTCGGCGCCTTCCATCACCAGGCAAGGCACCTTGCCGAGCGGGTTGGACGCGAGGATGGCGTCATTGCCCCAGACGTCTTCCAGCACGAACTGGTAGTCGAGCTTCTTCTCTGCCAGCACAACCCGGACTTTGCGCACGTAAGGGCTGGTGAGTGAACCGATCAGTTTCATGTGTAGTTTGTCGAGGTCTTCCCTTGGGCTTTCATTCTAACGAAGGCCGTCGCAAGCAGCGTCGCAAGGGAAAGACAGCCTCTGAGGCGCTGAGCCTTAAAATAGGGGGCTTCCCGCAGCGCGATCCCCGCGCCGCGACCAGACCGTCTGCACGCCCATGAGCTTTTCCACCCTGATGGCCCTGTCCCCCCTCGACGGCCGTTACGCCGCCAAGGTGGCCGATCTGCGCCCGCTGTTGTCCGAATTCGGCCTGATGCACCGCCGTGTGCAGGTGGAGATCGAGTGGTTCATCGCCCTGTCTGACGCCGGCCTGGACGGCTTCGCCCCCCTGTCGGAGGCTGGCCGCACCCATCTGCGCTCGCTGATCACCGGCTTCGCGGAAGAAGATGCCGCCGCCATCAAGCACATCGAGAAGACCACCAACCACGACGTCAAGGCCGTGGAGTACTGGCTGAAGTCGAAGCTCGAAGGCCATGCCGAGCTGATCGCCGCCAGCGAATTCATCCACTTCGCCTGCACCAGCGAGGACATCAACAACACCAGCCATGCGCTGATGCTGCAGGCCGCGCGCCGTGACGTGCTGCTGCCGTCGCTCGACCGCATCATCGACACGCTGGTGGCCATGTCGCACCGTTTTGCCGATGTGCCGATGCTCTCGCGCACCCACGGCCAGACCGCCAGCCCGACCACCGTGGGCAAGGAAGTGGCCAACGTGGTCGCCCGCCTGAACACCTCGCGCCAGCGCATTGCCGCCGTGCCGCTGCTGGCCAAGATGAACGGCGCCGTGGGCAACTACAACGCCCACAGCCTGGCCTACCCCGACAAGGACTGGGAAAGCTTCTCGCGCAACGTGGTCGAAAACCACCTGGGCTTGACCTTCAACCCGTACACCATCCAGATCGAGCCCCATGACTACATGGCCGAGCTGTTTGACGCCGTCACCCGCACCAACACCATCCTGATCGACTTCTCGCGCGATGTGTGGGGCTACATCTCGCTGGGCTACTTCAAACAGAAGCTCAAGGACGGCGAAGTGGGCTCGTCGGCGATGCCGCACAAGGTCAACCCGATCGACTTCGAGAACGCCGAAGGCAACTTCGGCCTGGCCAACGCCCTGCTGGCCCACCTGAGCCAGAAGCTGCCGATCAGCCGCTGGCAGCGCGACCTGACCGACTCGACCGTGCTGCGCAACATGGGTGTGGCGCTGGGTTACGCCCTGCTGGGCTATGACTCGCTGTCACGCGGCCTGGGCAAGCTGGAAATCAATGTTGACGCACTGGCCGCCGACCTCGACGGCGCCTGGGAAGTGCTGGCCGAAGCCATCCAGACCGTGATGCGCCGCCACGCGCTGCCGCAGCCCTACGAGCAGCTCAAGGCCTTCACCCGCGGCAAGCCGATGACCCGCGAGATGATGCAGGGCTTCATCGCCAGCACCGACCTGCCGCAGACCGAAAAAGACCGCCTGCTGGCCATGACGCCGGGCAGCTACATCGGCCAGGCCATCGTGCTGGCCCAGGGCATCAGCGCCGTTCGCTGAGCGCCACCACCTGCGGGCTGTCATGGCTGGCCACATCGGCCAGTGACAGCCCGATGGACAACATCGCCACCGAGGCCACGGTGCTGACCGCCAGCACCCACAGCGGCGACAGGCGCGACAGGTGATCTTCCGGCTCCTGCGGGTAGTCCGCCGGGGCAGACGCTTGATCGTGCTGGTCGGCGTGGGTCAGGGGGTCAGGCATGGTCGACGTCCTTGTGACTTGTTGTGGCTGCAGGTGCCGCTGTCTGTACATACGGGCTGGCAGCGCAAAACCGGCCATGTGACATGGCAGATCGCGCCCTCCCCCAGCCACCGCAACGTTGATCAGCGCCCGCTCGGGCTGGCGCCCAGGTTCAACCCCGGATTCAACGCGACCCAGCGTTGCTGCCAGACCGGCCCCCAGCTGGCCAGGGACGGCACCAGCTGCGCGGCATTCGGAACGGCCGGCGGCATTCCCGGGTTCTGACACCGGGCATGCAAGGCTGATGCCAGCGCCATCGGCGGCGCCGTGGGTGGCACCGCCTGCAAGGCTGCCACCGCCTCCCCCGCCCACTGGCAGGCCTGGGGGCCGTGCCCCTGCCGCCAGGCCAGCTCGGCCGCCATCGAGGCGGCCTCACCCCGCTCCACCGTGCCGATTTCCGCGGCGGCTTCCGGGGTGATCAGCGCATGCGCCTGGGCGGCCAGTGCACTGGCCTGCACCAAATCCGTGCCTGACAGCAGGCGGGCCTGCGCAGCGCGCAGTGCCAGCCGAGCCTCGCCACGCAGGCGAACCACCGGGGTGGCTTCACGATTCGCCTCGTCCTCGACCTCGCGCCAGCGCTGCAGGGCGTCCTGTGCCGCAGCCAGGCCGGCAGGGCTGCGCACTTCGGCCACGGCCAGCGTCGCGCGGGCTTCGGCCAGTGCGCGCTCCACATGCCGGGCCTTGCCGATCTGGGCGGCTTCCGCCGTGGCCAGCGCCAGCCACTGCCGGGCCTGGGCGAGCTGCCCGCCTTGCGCCAGCACCGGCACGGCCAGGGCGCGCCAGAACGCACGCCAGCTGTCGGGGCGCTGGCCAACGCGGCGCGAGAGCATGTCCACGGCCGAGCCGTAGGCCGTCGCCGCCGCTGGATAGTCGCCGAACTGGCCCAGCGCGCCGGCAATTTCCACATCCAGCGACGGCAGGGTCGACATCTGGGTGGCCACCGGCGTGCGCATCGCGTCTTCGCGGGTCTGCTGCAGCAGCACCAGGGCGGCCTGCGGCTGGCCAGTGCGGCGCAGCGCCAGGCCCAGCCGGTAACCGGTCTGCAGGGTGTCGACGTGGGTGGCGCCCAGCCGGGCACGGCTGCGGGCGTGGATCTGGCGGTACAGGCCGACGGCCGCCTGGAAATGGCCGAGGCGCATTTCCACGTCTGCCAGACCGGCCTCGTGCTGGGTCAGGTCCAGCTCGGACAGGCTGGGGTCGGCGCGCATCAGCGCCAGCAGGCGCACATAGGTGTCGCGGGCAGCCTGCAGCTGGGTGCCGGAGGTGGTCAGCATGCGCGCCTGGCCAGCCACGGCTTCGGCCCGCAGCTGCGGCGGCATGCCCGGGCCGGAGAGCACCGCCTCGGCCCGCTGGAAGGCCTTGAGCGCCACGGCCCAGTCGCGCGATTCACTCTCGGCGCCGCGCGCCAGCATCAACCGCCCTTCGATATCCGCCGGCACGTTCGGCGTGCGGGCAAACAGCGCGCCGGCTTCCTCGAGGCTGGTGGCGGCAGCGGCCTCGTCATGGCCGATGCGCGCATTGGCCAGCAGCAGCAGCGCCTCGATCTGCGCGGCGGCATCGCCCGGCATGCGGCTGCGCACATGGGCCAGCAGCTCGCTCGCCATCTTCTCGCGCTGCTCGGGCGCATCGACGTCGCGGAACAGGCCGAGCAACAGTTTCATCACCTCGCGCTGCACTTCGGGGTCGGCCAGGGGCTGCTGCCGGAGTTGCTCGGCCGAGAGATCAAGCAGTTCACGCGCGCTCACCTCCCCGGCGCGAGACGGGTTGCCGCTCAGCCACGACACCGGGCGATACAGGTTTTGCAGGAAGTCGAGGGCCGCGCGAGCCCGCTGCGCCTCGCGCTCCGCCAGCCGGCTCTGGTGGATCGACAGCACGGTGCTGCCCACCAGCAGGGCGGCAATCACCGTGCCCAGCGAGGCGATCAGCCAGTGCCGGCGCAGCACGCGGCGCACCCGGGTGGCGAGGGAATCGGGGCGGGCCGCCACGGGCAGGCCATCCAGCCAGGCCCGCAGGTCGGCGCGGAAGGCGGCCGGCCCGCTGTAACGCGCCGCCGGTTGCTTGCGCAGCGCCATCAGCACGATGGCGTCGAGCTCGCCGCGCAGGCTGCCCGCCAGCCGGCGCGGGGTCAGCCCGAGGTGGCCGGCCACGGCCGGTGATTCATGCACCCGGCTGCTGGGGCGCGCGGGCTGGGTTTCGAGCACCGCCGTTTCGAGCTGGGCCGCGCTGCGGTGCTTGAGGCGGTACGGCTGCTGGCCGCACAGCAGCTCATACAGCACCACGCCGAGCGAATACACATCGCTGGCCGTGGTCAGCGGCTCACCGCGGATCTGCTCCGGGCTGGCGTAGTCGGGCGTCATGGCGCGGCCACCCAGCCGGGTGAGCTGGGTGTCCTCGCTCTGCCGGGTCTGCTCGTCCAGCAACTTCGCAATGCCGAAGTCGAGCAGCTTCACGCCGCCGTCGCGGGTGACCAGGATGTTGGACGGCTTCAAGTCACGGTGCAGCACCAGCGCGGCATGGGCATGCGCCACCGCATCGAGCACCTGCAGGAAGACCTCGACGCGTTCACGCAGGCCGAGCGCCTGCTGCTGGCACCAGACCTGCAAGGTTTCGCCCCGCACCCGCTCCATCGCCAGCCAGGGCAGGCCGTCATCGGTGACGCCGGCGTCATAGAGCTGGGCGATATGCGGGTGGGTCAGCCGCGCCAGGATGTCGCGTTCGCGGGCCAGCCGGGCTGCCAGGTCGTCGCGCCAGGGCAGGTGCAGCGGCAGCTTCAGGGCCACTTCGCGCACATAGGCGCCGTCCGCCCGCTCGGCCAGCCAGACCACCGACATGCCGCCCGTGCCCAGCAGCTCCACCAGCTGCCAGGGCCCCACGCGCTGCCCGGGCTGCAGGCCGTGGCCGCGGTCGGCCGCAGGCGGCGCCTGCAGGCTCGGCAGGTGGGCCAGGCGGTCGTCAGCTTCAGCTTGCCCGTGTGCGGCCAGCAGGCGCGCCAGCTCGGCGGCCAGGTCGGGCTCACGCTGGTGCCAATTGGCCAGCCAGTGGGCGCGTGCGGCCGCATCGGGCAGGTCCAGCGCTTCGTCCAGCAGCGCCGACAACCGCTGCCAGCGCGCCACGGCGGCGGCGTCTGGCCCGGTGGGTGGCGTGGGCTGCGGTGGCGTGGCGCTCATCGTCAGGGGGTGAGCTGGGCCAGCAGGTAGGCGCGGGCCTTGTCCCATTGCCGGCGCACGGTGCGCTCGGACTGCTCGGTCAGCTCGGCAATCTCGAGCTGGGTGTAACCGGCGAAGTACTGCATTTCCACCACCCGGGCGAGCGCGGGGTCGAGTTGTTCCAGGTCGCCCAGCGCGTCGTGCACCTTCAGCAGCCACACGTCGCCGCCGCCTTGCACCGGGTGGTCGCCGGGCAGCAGGTCATCGAGCGGCAGGTGCGGGGCACCACCGCCGCGGCTCTCGGCCTGGTGCTCACGCACCAGATCGACGATGACGTTGCGCATCACGGTGGCCGAGTAGGTGAAGAAGTGCCGGCGGTCGACGATGTTGAGTTCACGCGCCTTGGTGAAACGCAGGAAACTCTCGTGGACCAGCTCGGTGGTCGACAGCAGTGCCTGCCCGCCACCGGTGTAGAGCCGGGCATGGGCAATGCGGCGCAGCTCGGGGTAGAGCGTCGCAAACAGATGCTCGATGGCGCCCGCCTCGCCGGCGGTGGCGCGCTGCAGCCAAACCGTGAGTGAGGACACCTCGGTCACAACCACTTCCCTTCCGAAGGCAATGCCTGAAGCGGCGGAGCATACCTTGCCCGCTCTGCCCGCCTCCTCCGTAAAATGGAGGAATGAGCTTCAACCGTCTGCTGGCCGCGGCCACCCACCGCCACGAATCCCTGCTGTGTGTCGGTCTCGATCCGGAACCCTCGAAGTTCCCGGAGCACCTGCGCGGTGATCCGTCGAAGATCTTCGAGTTCTGCGCGCGCATCGTCGACAGCACCAAGGACCTGGTGAATTCGTTCAAGCCGCAGATCGCCTACTTCGCCGCGCACCGCGCCGAAGACCAGCTGGAAGAGCTGATGGCCTACATCCGCCGCGTGGCGCCGGATGTGCCGGTGGTGCTGGACGCCAAGCGCGGCGACATCGGCTCCACCGCCGAGCAGTACGCCCGGGAAGCCTTCGTGCGCTACCAGGCCGATGCCGTGACGCTGTCGCCCTACATGGGCTTCGACTCGATCGAGCCCTACCTGAAGTACGACGGCAAGGGCCTGATCCTGCTGTGCCGCACCTCCAACCCGGGCGGCAGCGACCTGCAGTTCCAGCAGCTGGCCAACGGCGAGCACCTGTATGAACACGTGGCCCGCCTGGCGGCCGGCGCCTGGAACCGCGACCAGCGCCTGGGCCTGGTGGTGGGCGCCACCTTCCCGAACGAGCTGGCCCGGGTGCGCGAGCTGGCCCCGACGCTGCCGCTGCTGATCCCGGGCGTGGGCGCCCAGGGTGGCGACGCCGCCGCCACCGTGCGGGCCGCCTGGCGGCCTGATGCGCCGATCATGGTGAACTCGTCGCGAGCCGTGCTGTATGCAGGCCAAGGCGAAGATTTCGCCAGCGCAGCACGCCAAGTGGCGCAGGCCACACGCCAGACGCTGCAATTGGCGCGCAAGGCGTAAAGCAGGTTGCAAGACTGCAAAGGGCGCATTCAGATGGTGCCAACCCCTTGTTTTTGGTCAGCTGGATGCAATCGGAAACAGGTTTAATCGCACCTGAACCTGATTGCATTCAAACTTGCGGGACGCGTCCCCGAACAGTCCCCGTGCCTCCGCCCGCTGTACCGCCCTCTTCGCACCGAATGCTGCTCACCGCCCTGGCGGGGGCCGGGCTGGCCGGTGGCGCGGCCGTGCTGCTGCCGCCCGAATGGCCGACCTGGCTGCGCTGGGCACTGGCCAGTGGCGCGGCCGGGGTTGGCATCGCAAGCCTGCTGACCTGGGCCCTGGCGCCGTGGCGAGAGGCGCTGGCTGACGCGGCCACTTCGGCTTCCGACGCGCACGCCAACCCCGCCGCAAGCCCCGCCCCTCAAGACCTGCCCCAGCCCGCGCCGGTGGTGGAGGTGGCCACGGGCCCGCAGAGTGCCGAGCAAGTCATGCAACGCTCGCAGGCGCTGCTGTCGCACCTGGTGGCCAACAGCCCGGACGTCATCACCCTGACCGACATGGACACCGGGCGCTACGTCATGGTGAACGAGAGCTTCACCCGCCTGAGCGGCTACACCGCCGCCGAGGCCATCGGCAGGACGGCGCTGGAGCTGTCCATCTGGTTTGACGAAAGCGACCGGCGGCGCGTGGTGTCGTTGCTGCAGTCCCAGGATTCGGTGCAGAGCCTGCCGGTGGTGTTTCAGTCGCGGGACGGGCGGGCGATCGACACGCTGATGTCGGCCGCCAAGTTCGAGATGAACGGCCAGAACTTCCTGGTGATCAGCTCGCGCGACGTCACGGCCGCCGAGCAGGCCCGGCTCGAGCGCGAAGCCATTCTTGAAAACGCCCTGATCGGTATCGCCCTGACGCGCGACCGCCGGTTCCAGATGGTCAATCCACGCATGGCGCAGATGCTGGGCTGGACGGTCGACGACCTTCGCGGCACCTCTACCCGGGTGATCTGGCCGAACGACGAGGACTATGCACAGATTGGCAGGCAGGTGGGCCAGGGCCTGAAGGCCGGGCAGCAGATCGAGGTGGAGCGGATGATCTGCCGGCGCGATGGCAGCCAGTTCCTGTGCCGCCTGCAGGCCAAGGCGCTCGACCCCAACCACCCGGGCCGCGGCAGCACGATCTGGATGGCCGAGGACATCACCGAGCGGCGCGCCGTGGAGCAGGCGCTGGCCCGCGCCAAGGACGAAGCCGAGGCCGCCAACCGCGCCAAGAGCACCTTCCTGGCCAATACCAGCCACGAGATCCGCACGCCGCTGAACGCCCTGCTCGGGCTGGCGCGCCTGGCCCGCCAGCCCGAGGTCGACCCGCTGCGTCGCCAGCAGTACATCGAGCAGATCAGCGACAGCGCCGAAACCCTCTCGGCCATCCTGACCGACATCCTGGATCTCTCGAAGATCGAGGCCGGCAAGATGCACCTCGACAGCGTGCCGTTTGATCTGCAGGCCCTGCTGAACAGCCTGCACCAGGCGTACGGCGCGCTCGGCGATACCAAGGGCCTGCAGATGAGCCTGGTGGTGAGCGACGACCTGCCGCGCCGGGTGCTGGGGGATCCGGTGCGCGTGCGACAGATCCTCAGCAACTTCCTGAACAACGCGCTGAAGTTCACCGAGGTCGGCCTGGTGCGCATCGGCGTGCAGGTGGAGCGCGAAGGCCTGGTGCGCTTTGACGTGATCGACACCGGCCCGGGCATCGACCCCGAGGTGCAGGCCCGCCTGTTCACGCCGTTCGTGCAGGCCGACAACTCCACCACCCGGCGGGTGGGCGGCACGGGCCTGGGCTTGTCGGTGTGCCGGCAACTGGCCACGCTGATGCAGGGCGAGGTTGGCGTGGTCAGCCTGCCCGGCCAGGGCAGCTGCTTCTGGGCGAGGCTGCCGCTGCCCTCGGCCGATGACCACCCGGAGGAGCAGGACTCCAGCGGCTTCGGCGTGGACCACCTGAGCGGGCGCCGCGTGCTGATGGTGGAAGACAACCCGGTCAACATGATGATCGCCGTGGCCATGCTGGAGCAGTGGGACATCGACGTGACGCAGGCGGTGGATGGCCGCAGCGCCCTAGATGCGGTCGACCGCGCGAAGCACGAAGGCCGGCCGTTTGACCTGGTGCTGATGGACGTGCAGATGCCCGACATGAGCGGCCACCAGACCACGCTGCAACTGCGCCAGCACTATTCGAAGCGCCAGCTGCCCATCATTGCGCTGACGGCCGCCGCGCTGGTGTCGGAGCGCGACCAGGCCCTGGCCGCCGGCATGAACGACTTCCTCACGAAGCCGATCGACGCACAGCGGCTGCGCCACACGCTGGTGCAGACGCTGCGCGACGCCGAAGCGGTCTGAGGCCGCGTCAGGCCAGCTTCAAGGGCAGGTTGCGCAAGCGCTGGCCCGTCAGCACGAACAAGGCATTGGCCAACGCAGGTGCCACCGGCGGCACCGCCGGCTCACCCATGCCCGTGGGCGCTTCGGTGGACGGCATCAGGTGCACCTGCACCACCGGCGTCTGCGCCATGGTCAGCAAAGGCTGGTCCGGGAAGTTGCTCTGCTGCACGGCGCCCTTGACGATGCTGATGCCGCCATAAAGCGCCGCCGTCAATCCGAACACCACGCTGCCCTCGACCTGCTGCGCCACGCCGTCGGGTTGCACCACGGTGCCGCAATCGACCGCGCACACCACGCGGTGCACCCACGGCTGGGGCGGTGCCTTGTCAGCGCCGGGTTCCACCGACACCTCCATCACCATCGCCACGATGCTGCCGAAGCTCTCATGCAAGGCCACGCCCCGCGCCCGGCCGGCGGGCAACGGCGTGTCCCAGCCGGCTTCGCTGGCGGCCTTCTTCAGCACCGCCGCGTGGCGGGGCTGATCGCCCAGCAGACCCAGGCGGAACGCCACCGGGTCGGCCTTGGCGGCATGGGCGAGTTCGTCGATGAAACCTTCGCTGAAAAACGCGTTGTGCGAATGGCCCACAGAGCGCCAGAACCCCACCGGCACACCGCTGCGCGTGGCCACATGGCGCATCGACTGGTTGGGCACGGCGTAAGGCAGGTCGAACAGGCCTTCGGCGGTGGTCTTGTCGGGCGTATCAACCGGGCCGGCCAGCCAGGGCGCGTTGCGCTCCATCCAGCGCGGGGTGATGGCGTCACCGGCGCTGTGGCTGCTGAGCGACAGCAAGCCACCGCGCGACGTGAGCCCGCCCCGCAGCACGGCCACACCGGCGGGCCGGTAGAAGTCGTGCTGGAAATCTTCCTCGCGAGACCACAGCAGTTGCACCGGGCGCCCGCCCGTTTCCAGCGCCGCGCGCACGGCCTGCGCCACCACGTCGGCGTCCAGACGGCGGCCAAAACCGCCGCCCAGCAGCGTCATGTGCACCGTGACCTTGTCTTCCGTCACGCCAGCCACGCGGGCAGCCACGGCCTTCGCGAAGGCCGGCACCTGCGTCGGCGCCCAGACATCGACCCGGCCGTCGGCCACGCGGGCGGTGCAGTTCATCGGCTCCATCGTGGCGTGGGCCAGGTAGGGCGCGGTGTAGACCGCATCCACCACCTGGGCCGCCTGGGCGAAACCGGCTGCCGTGTCGCCCAGGCTGTAGAAGTTGAAGCCTCCGCCTGTGGCTTGTGCCTGCGTGGCCTGTTGCTGCAGGTTGGCCAGGATGGCGGCCGAGTCCAGCGGCGCACCCGCCGGCCGGCCCTGCCATTCGATGTCCAGCGCCAGCGCGCCCTGGCGGGCATGCCAGCTGCTGCGGCCCACCACGGCCACGGCGTCGGTGGAGCCCACCGCCGAGCCCAGCCGCACCACGCGCTCCACGCCGGGGCGTTGCAGCACGGCATCCACATTCAGCAGGCGCTGCGGCGCCCCGCCCAGCACCGGGGCATGGCGCACGGCCGCAAACACCATGTCGGGCAGGCGCGTGTCGATGCCGAACATCGCCGTGCCGTTGGTCTTGGCCGGCACGTCCAGCCGCGGCTGGTTGCGGCCGATGCGCTTCCAGAGTTCGCGGCGCTTGGGCGCCACATCGCTGGCCGGCATGGCGGCGGCCTGGCGGGCCAGCTCACCAAAGTGCGCCTGCTGGCCCGAGGCATGGCGGATCACGCCGTCCTCAATCACCAGCTCATCCAGCGGCAGCTTCCACTGCAGCGAGGCCGCGCCCAGCAACTGGGCCCGCACCGTGGCCGCTGCCAGGCGCAGCACCGGCCAGCTGTCGGCCATCGTCGACGAGCCGCCGGTGACCACCAGGCCCAGCTCACGGGCCACCTTGCTCACCATCCACCGGCTGCCCTTGGCCAGCGTGGTTTCCTGGCCGGGCTCGGTGCTGCGCGGGTGCAGCGGCAGGCTCGACACCAGCATCGCCACATTGCCGTACAGGCTGTCGGACACGGCCGGAATCAGGCGCACCTTGGCGGGCGATACATCCAGCTCTTCGCCCACCAGCGTGGCCAGCGCACTGTGTGCGCCCTGGCCCATCTCGGCCCAGGGCATGGCCAGCAGCACCTGCCCGTCGGCCGCCACCTTCAGCCAGCCATTCAGGCCCACCTCGCCGTCCACCGGCGGCAAGGTGGACGCCTGCCCCAGCCGGCTGCGCGGCGGTGCCACGCTCCAGCCCACCAGCAGGGCGCCGGCACCGGCCAGGCCGGCCCACAACACGGTTCTGCGACGCACGCTCATGCCGCACCTCCGCGCAAGGCCTTGGCAGCCGTGTGGATGGCCGCGCGCACACGCGGATAGGTGCCGCAGCGGCACAGATTGGTGATGGCCGCGTCGATCTGCGCGTCCGTCGGGTTGGGGGTCTTGCGCAGCAAGGCATCGGCCGCCATCAGCATGCCGCTCTGGCAGTAGCCGCACTGCGGCACCTGGTGCTGTATCCAGGCGGTCTGCAGGGCGTGGGGACGGTCGGGTGCACCAAGGGCTTCAATCGTGCGCACCGATTTGCCCGCCACCGCACCAACAGGCGTCACGCAGGCACGCAGGGCCTGGCCGTCGACCTGCACGGTGCAGGCACCGCACGCTGCCACGCCGCAGCCAAATTTAGTGCCGGTGAGCGACAGCTCGTCGCGCAGCACCCAGAGCAAAGGCATCTCGGCCGGCACCTTGGCCGGGTCCAGGGCCATGGTCTGGCCGTTCACTTGCAGGTTCATCAGGCTCTCCAGAAGGCCGGGCATGTTTTCTGCTGGAAAACCCGCGGGGCCGTCACTCGATTGCGGCTCTGCAGCCGGACACACATCGGCGGCGAGTGTGGCAGAAATTACCTTTGCCCTGCTTGCCCCGGTGTGGACGTCGCACCCCAGAAAGGGCTCGCGTTTTCCCCCGGTCGGCTGCGCACACCCACCCACAGCGAAGGAGTCACTCGCGATGAAGAAAAGTCTGTTCCGCCCGGCCCGCACGGGCCTGGCCATGGCCCTGCTGGCTGGCGTTGCGGCCACCAGCCACGCACAGTCCTCGGTCCAGTTGTACGGTTTGATGGACGCGTCCGCCGGCCGTTTCCAGGCCGCCGGTGCCGCCAGCAGCAATGCAGTGTCCAGCGGCAACATGACGACCAGCTACATCGGCTTCAAGGGCACGGAAGACCTGGGTGGCGGCCTGAGCGCCAAGTTCGCAGCCGAGCACTTCATGCGCCTGGACACCGGCGAAGCCGGCCGCTTCAACGGCGACGCCTTCTGGGCCCGCAACGCCTACGTCGGCCTGACCAGCACCAGCCTGGGCAGCGTCACGCTGGGCCGCAACACCACGTCGATGTTCGTCTCGACGCTGCTGTTCAATGCCTTCGGCGATTCCTTCGGCTTCTCGCCGAGCATCCGCCACTGGTTCACCGCCGGCACCCTCACGGGTGACTCGGGCTGGAGCGATTCGGTCTCGTACACCACGCCGAGCATGAGCGGCCTGACCGGCCAGCTGCAGGTGGCCGGCGGCGAAGGCAATGGCGGCCGCAATGTCGGCGGCAACGTGCTGTATTTCAGCGGCAAGTTCGCGGCCACGCTGGCGGCCCAGAACGTGAAGAAGGGCGCCACGGTGGCGGACACCACCGCCTGGCAGCTGGGCGCGTCATATGACCTGGGCTGGGCCAAGCTGTTCGGCCAGGGCGGTCAGGTCGACAACAAGACCACCGACGTGACCTACAAGCTGGTGGAAGCCGGTGTCTCGGTGCCGATGGGCGCCGGCAAGTGGATGGCCCAGGGCGGCTACCTGAAGCCGGAAACCGGGAAGAAGCGCGCCACGCTGAGCCTGGGCTACAGCCACAACCTGTCGAAGCGCACCGAGCTGTATTCGGTGTACATGTTCGACAAGGCCGCGGCCCTGACCAATGGCAATACCTACGCCGTGGGCGTGCGTCACAAGTTCTGACGCTCAAGCCCGCCAGCGCCGGTTCAGGGGCCTCACTGGCCCTTGAACTGGCCCTGGAAATGGCGTGACACCGGCAGCTTCTCGGGGCGGCCGCGCAGCGTCAGCACCATCGTGCCTTCGTCCACCCGCACCGCGCTGGCGATGTGCCGGTGGTTGACGATGACAGAGCGGTGCACCTGCCAGAAGGTCTGCGGATCGAGCTGTGCGAGCAGCTCCTTCAGCGGCGTGCGGATCAGCGCCTCGCCCGCCACGCCGCCGTCTTCATGGACGACCCGCGTGTAGCGCGCGTCGCTCTCGAAAAACACCACGCTGTCGACCGGGATCAGCCGCACTTCCTTGCCCACGCTGGCCTGGATGACGGTGGGCCGGGCGGGTGCGCGCAGCTGCTGGCCGAGCTGACTCAGCAAGGCGCTCAGGTCGGGCGCCGCGGGCTGACCCAGGCGGGCCTGCAGGCGCTCGATGGTCTGCCGCAGCCGGGTGTCGTCGACCGGCTTCATCACGTAGTCCACCGCACCGGCATCAAAGGCAGCCAGCGCATGGTCGCCGTAGGCCGTGACGAAGACCACCGGCACCTGACCGTCGATGCGGCGCGCCACGTCGATGCCCGACAGGCCCGGCATGCGGATGTCGAGGAAACACACCTGCGGCTCATGTTCCAGGAAGGCGTCCCAGGCGTCGACGCCATTGGCGGCTTCGGCCACGATCTGCAGCTCGGGCCAGCAGCGCTGCAGCGCGGCGCGCAACTGGGCGCGTGGCGCTTCCTCGTCGTCGGCGATCAGGGCGGTCACGGGAGTGGCGGGGGTGGTGCTCATGGGGGTCAGGCGGGGGTGGCTGAAACACCCGCTGGCAAGGCCGAGGCGGGCAATTCGATGCGGGCTTCACAACCGCCGGTGGCGGCCGGGCCCAGGCGCAGCTGCGCCAGCGGGCCGAAGGCCTGAGCCAGGCGGGTGCGGGTGTTGCGCAGGCCGAGGTGGGGGCTGGGGTTGAAGGCGACATTCAATTCGCCCTCGTTCGCCGCCGTCGCGGCAGCCAGACCCGCGGGCAAGCCCGGTCCGTTGTCGGCCACCACGATGTGCAGCGAGCCGTCGGGCTGGCGCCGTGTGGCCACCAGCACCTCGCCGTCGCGCAGCCGGGCCTGCACGCCATGCTCCACGGCGTTTTCCACCAGCGTCAGCAGCAGGCCGGGCGGCAGGGCCACGGCGTCGAGGGCGGGGTCGATCTGGAAACGGGCCTGCAGCCGCTCGTCACCCAAGCGCAGCTGCATCACGGCCAGATAGCGGCGGACGGCTTCGAGCTCATCGGCCAGGCGCAGCTGGCGGTGCTCGAACAGCGGCAGCGTGGCGCGCAGGTAGCCGGTCAGTGCGTCCAGCAGGCCAGCCGCGCGGGCATCGCCCGTGGCCACCCAGTGCTGCACCGAGGCCAGCGTGTTGAACAGGAAGTGCGGCTGGATCTGCGCGCTGCCGAGCTGTCGGGCCATCTCGATGGCCCTGTCACGCTCGTCGAGTTCGGCCAGCCGCATCACCACGTACTGGTGGCGGTGCACGATGGTGAACCACAAGGCCATCGAGGCCAGGCCGAGCAGGATGCCGACGATCAGGCCGGACATCATGTCGCCGCTCACCACCCGGTGCCAGGCGTGGTCGCGCAGCGCGCCCGTGAGGGCGAAGGTCAGCCCTTGAACAGCGGGCAAGCCGTAGTAGGCCCAGCGGCCGGCGCGGCAGCCCGGGTCTCGCCAGACGGCCCACAGCCCCATCAGGATGACGGACAGATGCAGAACGACGAACGCCACCACGGCCATCGGCAGGTTCATCGGCAGGAAGACGCCGAGGATGCCGCCCACCAGCAGCAGGTTGAACAGCACCGCCACCACCACCGACGCCGAGGGTGGGTCAGGAATGGCGCGGGCCAGCTCGGCCGGTGTGAAGCGGCGCTTCGGCAGCAGCATGAAGATGAGGTGCCAGTCGAGTGTGCGCATCACGGTGTCTCCAGGGCCAGGGACCATTGCGCGCGGGCCTCGGTGCGGCCATCGGCCAGCGCCGCGAGGGTGAGTTGCGCAGTGGCGCCATGCAGTCGCGTCAGGCGCTCGCGGCAGTTGTGCAGGCCCACGCCGGTGGCCTGCTGCGCTGCGGCAGCATCCAGCGGCTGGCCGCTGTTGATCACGCTCAGCCAGGCGGTGTTTGCGGCGCTGCCCGCCGTCATGCCAGCCGTCACGACGAGTTCTCCGCCATGCAAGGCCGGCGAAATGCCGTGCTCCAGCGCGTTCTCCACCAGCGTCAGCAGCAGGCCGGGCGGCACCAGCAGCGCATTGGCCGCGGCCGGCAGGTCGATGTGCGTCTGCAGCCGCTCACCCAACCTCGCCTGCTGGATGCGCAGGTAGTCGTGCAGCATCGCCGCCTCTTCTGCCAGCGTGATGTGCTCACGGGTCATCAGGTCGGTGGAGGCGCGCAGGAAACCAGTCAGGGCGCGCAGCAGCCCGGGGGCGCGGGCATCGCCGGTGTCCACCCAATGCTGCAGGGCGGCCAGCGTGTTGAAGATGAAGTGCGGCCGGATCTGGGCCTGCAGCAGGCTCAGCCGGGCCTCGGCCGCAGCGCGGGCGGCCTGGTCGCGCTCACGCACCAGTTGCAGCCGGTCGACCTCAGTCTGCAGCACCTTGCGGCGCGCGCTGGACAGCAGCCACACATAGAGCACCGTCATCAGCCCCAGCATCAGCTGGAAGGGCGTGGCGGCCCAGATCAGCGGCAGCCACTCCTGCGGCTCAGGCCAGCTGGAGGCCTGCTCGCCCTGCCGGCGCTGCCACACATAGGCCAGCGTGCTGGCGTAGGTGGCCAGCACCATGAACGCGGCCACTCGCGCCAAGCGGCGGCCGGTGTAGCGCTCGGGCTCGCGCCAGGCGCGCAAGGTCATCAGCACCAGCGCCGCGCCATAAAACGCCGTGATCAGCAGGGCTGCCAGCCAACTCGCCCCGGAAGCACGCAGGCCCGACGCCATGCCCACCAGTCCCCCGGCCAGTCCCACCCAGATGCCGAGGCCCTGGCGGCTCAGCAACACGGCGTCCAGCAGCTGGGCGCGTTGCCGCTGCTCGGTTGGCCAGCCGGTGCGTCGCTGGTCGGCCCAGGCCAGCAGGCGCGCCCGCAATGCGGCGGCCTGGGTGGATGGGACGGGCGAATCAGTCATGGCGCGATTGTGCAGAGCGTCGCAGCCAGCCCGCCCACCTCGCGGGCGAACAGCGGAACGGGGTGCACGAATGGCGGAAGCGCTGCGTGAATGGCGGGCCGCGGCAGTGCGGGCACGCCCGGCCCGCTCACACCGCGGCGCGGCCCGTGCCGGCCTCGAACACCCGCAGCTCTCCGGGCTCGAAGGCGGTCCAGGGCTCGTCGGTGGTGAGCGGCTCGGTGGCGATGAGCGCGACGCGGTCGTTCGGCGTGGTGACGCTGGCGAAATCGACCCGCATGTCCTCGTCCTTCAGCGCCACGGGCTGGAAGGGGTGCCTGCGCTCCAGCCAGTGCAGGCGGGTGGAGGCATGCGCCCACAGCGCCTGGCCGTTCGACAGCAGCATGTTGAACGTGCCGTGGCGGTGCAACTGCGGCATCAGCTCGGCCAGCGTGCGCGAGAGCTCATCCACGTCCGGCACACCGGCATGGGCCTTGGCCATCTCCTGCATCAACCAGCAGAAGGCGCGTTCGCTGTCAGTGTCGCCCACCGGCTTGAAGGCCGCATGCAGACGCGGGTTGAAATCCACCAGATTGCCGTTGTGGGCGAACACCCAGTAGCGGCCCCAGAGCTCGCGCTGGAACGGATGGGTGTTCTCCAGCGACACCACGCCTTGCGTGGCCTTGCGGATGTGGGCGATGACGTGTTCGCTGCGGATGGGCCAGGTCTTCACCAGCTGGGCCACGGGCGAAACCCGGGCGCTCTGGTGATCCACGAACAGGCGCACGCCGCGGCCCTCGAAGAAGCCGACGCCAAAGCCGTCCTTGTGCTCGTCCGCACGCGTGGCCAGCCCGGTGAAGCTGAACATCACATCGGTGGGCGTGTTGGCATTCATGCCCAGCAGCTGACACATGGAAAAAGGGCTCCGCTCAGGTGATTCGGCAGCCCGCTGGCTGCTGCGGGGCATTGTAGGCAGCGGCGCCACTGGCCGGCCGCTGCCGCACAGGGCTTGATGCGCATCAACGACCGCAATGCCGCACAGGCAGACGATGTCCCCATCAACCCACCAAGGAGAAGCGATGTCCCTGTTTCACGCCGTTGTCTGGATGGACCATCAACAAGCGCAGGTGCTGCAGTTCGACGCCGAGTCGGTGCAGGCGCAGCGCGTCAAGGCACACAGCCACCACCCGCGCCACCACGGCACCGATACCCGCGCGCTGCACGTGTTCTTCGAGCAGCTCGTCGGTGCGCTGAATGGTGTGCAGGAGGTCTTGCTGGTCGGCCCGGCGGGCGCACCGGAAGAATTCAAGACCTGGGTGGCGCATCACCAGGCGGCGTTGTTGCCGCGCCTGGTGGGCACCGAGCCGGCCGATCACCCGACCGAAGCCCAGCTGGTGGCGCTGGCGCGGCGCTACTTTCTCAAGTACGACCGGATGGCCGGCACGCCCACGCCGATGTGAGGAGCGGGCCGGCCCATGCGAGCCGGCCCGAGGCCCCTCAGGCCTTCTTGCGCAGCAGCAGGTGCAGCAGCACGGCGCCGAAGGTGGCGCAGCCGATGCCGCCCAGCGCGAAGCCACCGAACTTCAGCGTGAAGTCGCCCGTGCCCAGCACCAGGGTGATGGCGGCGATCAGCAGGTTGCGGTTCTCGCTGAAGTCGACCTTGTTGTCGACCCAGATCTTGGCGCCGGCCACGGCGATCAGGCCGAACACGACGATCGACACGCCGCCCATCACGGCCAGCGGAATCGTCTGGATCAGCGCGCCGAACTTCGGCGAGAAGCCCAGCACCACGGCGATCAGCGCAGCCACCACGAACATCGCGGTGGAGTAGATCTTGGTGGCTGCCATCACGCCGATGTTCTCGGCGTAGGTGGTCACGCCCGTGCCGCCGGCAGCGCCCGAGACCATCGTCGCCACGCCGTCGCCCAGGAAGGCGCGGCCCATGTAGCCGTCGAGGTTCTGGCCGGTCATGGCGCTCACGGCCTTCACGTGGCCGAGGTTTTCAGCGACCAGGATGATGGCCACCGGGGCGATCAGCAGCATGGCGTTCACGTCGAACACCGGGCTGGCAAACGCCGGTGCGCCGAACCAGGCCGCGTTGGCGATGCCGCTCAGGTCGATCGGCTTGCCCAGGCCCAGGCCGTTGGTCAGCACCGCGTAGATCACGGTGGCCATGATCAGGCCCACCAGGATCAGCAGGCGCTGCAGCATGCCGCTGGTGCGCACCGCCACCAGGCCGACGCTGACGAAGGTGATGACCTGCATCCACTTGTCGAAGTCGGTCGGAGCCATGTTCTTGATCGGCACGCCCGCCAGGTTCAGGCCGATCACGGCCACCACGGCGCCGGTGACGACCGGCGGCATCAGCGACTCGATCCACTTGGTGCCGATGACCTGCACCAGCAGGCCGATCAGCGCATACACGGCACCGCAGGCGATGATGCCGCCGAGTGCCACGCCGATGTTGGCATTGGGGCCGGAGCCGCCGTAGCCGCTGGCGGCGATCACCACGCCGATGAAGGCGAAGCTCGAGCCCAGGTAGCTCGGCACGCGGCCGCCCACCAGGGCGAAGAAGATCAAGGTGCCGACACCCGACATCAGGATCGCCACGTTCGGGTTGAAGCCCATCAGCAGCGGGGCCAGCACGGTGGCGCCGAACATCGCGATGACGTGCTGCACGCCCATCGCTGCGGTTTGCGGCCACGACAGGCGCTCGTCGGGGGCCACGACGCGGCCGGGCTCGGCCGCCACTTCACGCCATTTCGGGAACAGGCTCATGGTTGTTGTCTCCTCGGGAAAAACTCGAAAAAAGGCCCCGGCACAGCGAGCGCTGCACCGGGGCCTGCAGAGGGGCAGCGTCAGGCGGCAGCGCTTGCAGCAGGTTGCCAGCCGCGGGGCACGGCACCGATCAGGCGCTTGGTGTAGGCCTGCTTGGGCGCATGAAGAATCTCTTCCACGCCGGCTTGCTCCACCACCTCGCCGTCCTTCATCACCAGCACTTCATCGGAGATGAAGCGCACCACCGCCAGGTCATGGCTGATGAAGATGTAGGACAGGCCAAGCTCGTCCTGCAGGTCCTTCAGCAGGTTCAGCACCTGCGCCTGCACCGACACGTCGAGCGCGCTGACCGACTCGTCCAGCACCAGCACTTCGGGGTTCAGGGTCAGGCAGCGGGCAATCGCCACGCGCTGACGCTGGCCGCCCGAGAACTCGTGCGGGTACTTGCCGAACGCGCGGTCGTCCAGGCCCACCTTCACCAGCAGCTCGCGGGCGCGCTGTTCGCGCTCGGTGTCGTCTTGGCCAATGTTGTGGATGCGCATGGGCTCGATCAGCGCCTGGCCGATCGTGAAGCGCGGGTTCAGCGACGCATACGGGTTCTGGAAGACGATCTGGATGCGGCGGCGCATCGCCTGGCGCTCGGCCGGGCTGAGCTTGAGCAGGTTCTTGCCGTCGAACAGCACTTCGCCAGCGGTCGGCTCATGCAGGCGCAGCAGCGTCAGGCCCATCGTCGTCTTGCCGGAGCCGGATTCGCCCACCACGCCCAGCGTGTAGCCCTTGCGCAGCTTGAAGTTCACGTCGCGCACGGCCTTGAACTCGCGCTGGCCGAACAGGCCCTGCTTGATGAAGAAGCTCTTGGCGAGCGACTTCACTTCCAGCACCACGGGGGCGTCGGGGTCCTTGGCCTTGACGTCGGTGCGCGCCTGGCGGCCTTCGATGTGATCGTCGATCACCATCAGCCGGGCCGGGTTGTTCTCCAGGCTCGGGCGGCAGGCCAGCAGGGCGCGGGTGTACGGGTCTTTCGGGGCGCTGAACATGTCACCGGTCGGGCCGGCTTCACGGATGGTGCCATGGCGCATCACCACCACCTGGTCGGCGATTTCACCCACCAGGCCCAGGTCATGGCTGATGAACAGCACCGACAGGCCCAGGCGCTGCTTCAGGCTGGCCAGCAGCTCGATGATCTGGCGCTGGATGGTCACGTCGAGCGCCGTGGTCGGCTCATCGGCGATCAGCAGCTTGGGCTCGCAGGTCAGCGCCATGGCGATCATGACGCGCTGCTGCTGGCCACCCGACAACTCGTGCGGGTAGGCCTTCATGCGGCGCGCCGGCTCCGGAATGCCAACCTCGTTCAGCAGGGCTTCGGCACGGGCGAATGCCGCCTTGCGCGACAGGCCCATGTGGGTGATCAGCGGCTCGGCGAGCTGCTGGCCCACGGTGAACACCGGGTTGAGCGAGGACATCGGGTCTTGAAAGACGCATGCGATGTCGCGGCCACGCATGGCCCGCAATTCCGCCTTGCTCAGGCCGATCATGTCGCGGCCGTTCCAGAGGATCTGGCCGCTGCGCTCGGCGTTGTCGGGCAGCAGGTTCACGATCGACATGGCCGTGACGCTCTTGCCCGAGCCCGATTCGCCCACCAGGGCCACCGTGCTGTTGGCGGGGATGTCGAAGCTGACGCTGTCTGCGCCGCGGCCGACCGCTTCCGCGCGCTGCACGACACCGTTGACGGTGCCCATGCGGAACGCGACCTTCAGATTGCGGATGCTCAGCAGCATGCCCGCCTTGTCTTGGGAATTCATGGTGCTTTACTCCAGGCCGCGCAGTTTCGGGTCGAGCGCGTCACGCCAGGCGTCAGCCATCAGCGAGAACGCGGTCACAAACACCGCCATGAAGGCGGTTGCAGCGGCGAGCTGCCACCAGTGGCCCAGGATCAGTTCAGCCTGCGCTTCGGCCAGCATCGTGCCCCAGCTCACCTGGTCGACCGGCACGCCCAGGCCCAGGTACGACAGGATCACTTCGCTCTTGATGAAGCCCACCACCATCAGCGACATGCGCACCAGGATGACGTGGCTGATGTTCGGCAGGATGTGCAGGAACATGCGCGACGAGGCCGAGGCACCGATCGCTTCAGCGGCACGCACGTATTCACGCGCGCTGTGCTTCATGAACTCGGCACGCACCTGGCGATACAGGCTGGTCCAGCCGACCAGGCCCAGGATCATCACCACCGTGCCGATGCCCCGGCCGAACACTGCCGCGAAGGCGAAGATCAGCAGGATGTCGGGGATGGCGGTGAAGACGTTGTAGAGCCACTCCAGGAAGTCGCCGACCTTGCCGCCGAAGAAGCCGGCCAGCGCACCCAGCACCGTGCCGATCAGCGTGGCCACCAAGGCCGCGAGCACACCCACGAACACCGAGATCTCGGTGCCCTTGATGGCCTTGTCGAGCACGTCGCGGCCCATGCGGTCAGCGCCCAGCGGCAGCGTCTGCGCCTTGGGCACTTCGGTGGTCTTGTAGGCCTTGGCCTTCTCGGCCCATTCGGCGTAACGCGGCGCCAGCGGGTCCACGCTGGTCAGGTCCACGTTCGGGCCGGTGGTGGCGTCTGCCGGGCCGCTGGCCTCGGCGGCTGCGGGGCCCATGAAGGTCGGCGGGGCATTCGCCACGCCCACTTCGGCCTGCCAGTTCTTGGCCACCAGGCCCAGCGCTGCCAGCGCGATGACGGATAGGAAGCCCGCCACGACGATCATCGACACCAGGCCGACGCGGTCGCGCTTGAAGCGGCGCCACGCGGCCTGCCAGACCCCTTCGGACCGCTCAATCTTGGCGGCCGGTACTGCATTCATCACTGCGCTCATTTCAGCACCACCCGCGGGTCAACGACCTTGTACATCAGGTCGGTGCCCAGATTGATCAACATCGTCAGCACGGCCAGGTAGACCGTGGCGGCCTGGATGACGGGGTAGTCGCTGCGGTTCACCGCCAGCAACACCTCGCGGCCCAGGCCCGGGATGGAGAAGAACACCTCGATCAGGAACGAGCCGACAAAAATGCCCGGCAGCGCCAGACCGACGTTGGTCAGGATGGGGATCAGCGCATTGCGCAGCACATGCTTGAACAGCACCGTGCCCTCGCCCAGGCCCTTGGCCCGCGCGGTGCGCACGTAGTCCTGGCCCAGCTCGTCGAGGAAGAAGCTGCGGTAGAGGCGCGTTTGCGGCGACAGGCCCACCGCCACGGCGAGCATCACCGGCAGCGGGCAGAAGACCAGCAGGTTGGTCAGGGTGGAATCGCTCCAGCCCTGCACCGGGAACCAGCCGAGCTGGAAGCCGAACACGTACTGGCCCAGGATGACGTAGACCAGGAAGGAGATCGACAGCGCCACGGTGGTGACCACCATGATGGTGCGGTCGGTCAGTGAGCCGCGCACATAAGCCACGCCCAGGGCGATGGGCACCGCCAGCAGCGTGTCGAGCAGCAGGATGGGCGTCATCACGGTCAGCGTGGCCGGCATGCGGCTTGCAAACAGGTGTGACACCTGCTCATTCGTGGCCCAACTCTTGCCCCAATCAAACGTGACGATCTGCTTGACGAAGATCCACAGCTGGAACCACCACGGCTCATCCAGACCCAACTGCTGCCGGATGGCGGCGATCTGGGCCTGGTTGGCGTTCTGGCCGGCCAGCAAAACGGCAGGATCACTGCCGAAGAATTTGAAGAGCACGAACACCAGCAAGATGACCCCGATCAGGGTGGGCACCATCTGCCAGAGACGTCGTATCAGGTAGGCAAGCATGAGGCTGACGACACGGTTGAGCCCCGAAGCGCTTGTGGCGCAAGGGCGGGAATTTTCAGAATGCGCGAGTGTAGGCGCTGCGCGAGAGGCCCCCGGCTTATCGCAAACCCCGTGCCAGGGCTGGCCGTGGGTGCATGGCGGGCCGGATAGACTGCGCGCATCGCAACCTTTGCTGAAACGGCACATGAGCCGAACACAGTTCTTCGCGCAGGCCA
Source organism: Ideonella margarita (assembly GCF_038066635.1). Taxonomy (NCBI): domain Bacteria; kingdom Pseudomonadati; phylum Pseudomonadota; class Betaproteobacteria; order Burkholderiales; family Sphaerotilaceae; genus Ideonella; species Ideonella margarita. The sequence continues at coordinate 243,437 of NZ_JBBUTI010000008.1, forward strand.
CAAGCCGGGCGCTTCTTGTTGCACTCACGGCGCTGCCGTGGTGCCTGCCTGCTGCACACGCTGCGGACGCCCCCGCCGGCGCCTCCAGCAGTGCCGCCGCTTCGGCCACGCCGCTGAAGGTGGTGCGCTATGCGTTTCCGGCCGCCGAAACCGGGTTTGACCCGGCACAGGTGTCGGACCTGTATTCGTCCACGGTGATCGCCCACATCATCGAGCCACCGCTGGGCTACAACTACACCGAGCGGCCCATCCGCGTGCAGACCGTGACCGCGGCTGCGCTGCCCGAGGTGTCGGCCGACTTCAAGACCTGGACGGTGCGCATCCGCCCGGGCATCTACTTCGCCGACGACCCGGCCTTCAAGGGCCAGAAGCGTGAGCTGACGGCCGCCGACTACGTCTACTCGCTCAAGCGGCATTTCGACCCACGCTGGAAGAGCCCGAACTACAGCTCGCTGCAGGACGCCGAGCTGCCCGGGCTTGAAGCCGTGCGCCAGAAGGCGCTCGACCAGCGCAAGCCGTTCGACTACGACGCGCCGGTGGCTGGCATCCAGGCGCTCGACCGCTACACCTTCCGGGTGCAGCTGGGCAAGGCCGATCCGCAGTTCAACCTGAACCTGGCCAACCCGCTGCTGTTCGGCGCCGTGGCCCGCGAGGTGGTGGACGCCTACGGCGACGAGATGATGGGCCACCCGGTGGGCACCGGGCCGTTCAAGCTGACGCAGTGGCGCCGTTCCTCGCGCATGGTGCTGGAGCGCAACCCGGGCTTCCGCGAGCAGGTCTACGAGAGCCAGCCAGCCGCTGACGATGCGATGGGCCAGGCCATGGCCAAGCGCTTCAATGGCCGCAAGCTGCCGATGATCGACCGCATCGAGTTCGCGATCATCGAGGCCGCGCAGCCGACCTGGCTGTCGTTCCTGTCGAACGACTTTGATCTGGTCACCGTGCCGCTGGAATTTGCCGCCACCGCGGCCCCGGGCGGCAAGCTGGCGCCGAACCTGGCGCGCCAGGGCATGTCGCTGGAGCGCGTGCTGCGGGCCGACCACACCTACACCTACTTCAACATGGAAGACCCGGTGGTGGGCGGCTACACGCCGGACAAGATCGCGCTGCGACGCGCCATCAGCCTGGGCTATGACAACAGCGCGGAGATCCGCGTGGCGCGCCGCGGCCTGGGCATTCCGGCCACCAGCATGCTGGTGCCGCACACCACGGGCTACGACGCGGCCCTCGACTTCGGCTTCAGCGAATACGACCCGGCCAAGGCCAAGGCGCTGCTCGACATGTACGGCTACGTCGACAAGGACGGCGACGGCTGGCGCGACATGCCCGACGGCAAGCCCATGGTGCTGGAGTACTCCACCCAGAGCGACACCACCAGCCGGCAGTTCAACGAGCAGTGGGCCAAGTACATGAAGGCGATCAACGTGAACATGAAGTTCATCGCCGGACAGTGGCCCGACCAGTTCAAGAAGGCCAAGGCCGGCACGGTGCAGATCTGGTCGCTGGGCAACAGCGCCACCTCGCCCAACGGCGCCAACTTCCTCGAAGAGGCCTACGGCCCGCAGACGGGCTCGGGCAACCTGGCGCGCTTCAAGCTGCCGGCCTACGACGCGCTGGTCGACCGCATCGGCCAGCTGCCCGAAGGCCCGGAGCGCCTGGCGCTGATCAAGCAGGCCCAGACCTTGCTGGCCGCCTACATGCCGATCAAGCCGCATGTGCACCGCTTCCGTCTGATGGTGTCGCAGCCGTGGTTCCTCGGCTACCGCGACCACCCCTTCGCCCGCGACTTCGGCCGCTATGTGGATGTCGACACGACGCGCCAACCCGCCGTGCGCAAAGACTGATCCCGCGCTCTGCGCCCTGAATTTCTGCTGTTGATTCCCATGACCGTGTCTGTTCTGTTCAGCCGTCGCCGCGCGGCCCACACCCTGGGCGCCCTGGCGCTGGCCTGTGGTGGCCTCATCGCCCCGGCATCAAGCCCCCTGGCCGCTGATGCGCCTGCCGCCGCAGCCGCCACTGCACCCAAGGTGCTGCGTTACGCCTTCCGCGTGGCTGAAACCGGGTTCGACCCGGCCCGCGTGAGCGATTTGTATTCGCGCATCGTCATCAGCCACATGCTCGAAGGTCTGTACACCTACGACCACCTGGCGCGGCCGATCAAGATGAAGCCGCTCACCGCCGCCGGCATGCCGGAAATCTCGGCCGACTTCAAGGTGTTCACCATCAAGGTGCAGCCCGGCATCTATTTCACCGACGACCCGGCATTCAAGGGCAAGAAGCGTGAGCTGGTGGCGGCCGACTACGCCTACGCCATCAAGCGCTTCGCTGACCCTTCCACCAAGAGCCCTGGCTGGGGTGACCTGGAAGAGCTGAACTTCATCGGCCTGAACGCGCTGCGCAAGGAAGCGCTCGACAAGCGCAAGCCCTTTGACTACGACCGCGAAGTGCCCGGCGTGCGCGCGATTGACCGCTACACCTTGCGCCTGGAAGTGACCGAGTCACGGCCGCGCCTGACCGAGACGCTGGCCAGCGGCGACACCCTGGGCGGCATCGCCCGCGAGGTGGTGGAGTTCTACGGCGACAAGATCGCCGAGCACCCGGTGGGCACCGGCCCGTTCAAGCTGGCGCAGTGGCGCCGCAGCTCGCTCATCGCGCTGGAGAAGAACCCAGACTACCGCCTGCGTTACGACGCCGAGCCCGCCGCCGACGACGCGGCCGGCCAGGCCATGCTGGCCAAATACAAGGGCCGCCAGCTGCCGATGGTGGACCGGGTCGAGGTGTCGATCATCGAAGAGAACCAGCCGCGCTGGCTGTCGTTCCTGAACAAGCAGCAGGACTTCCTCGACCGCCTGCCCGAAGACTTCGCCACCATCGCCATCCCCGGTGGCAAGCTGGCGCCGAACCTGGCCAAGCAAGGCATCCAGGCCTTCCGCCAGCTGAACCCCGACATCGTGCTGACCCTCTACAACATGGAGGACCCGGTGGTCGGCGGCTACACGCCCGAGAAGATCGCGCTGCGCCGCGCCGTGAACATGGCGATCGACATCGAGCGCGAGATCAACCTCGTGCGCCGCGGCCAGGGCATTCCGGCCCAGGCCATCACCGTGCCGCACACCACCGGCTTTGATCCGAAGTTCAAGTCGGAGATGGGTGATTTCGACCCGGCCCGCGCACGCGCGCTGCTCGACTTGTACGGCTATGTCGACAAGGACGGCGACGGCTGGCGCGACCTGCCCGACGGCAGCCCGCTGAAGCTGACCAAGAACACCCAGCCCGACCAGCAATCACGCCAGCTGGACGACCTCTGGCAGCGCAACCTGAAGGCCATCGGCATCCGCATCGAGTTCAAGTCGGCCAAGTGGCCCGAGAACCTGAAGGCGGCGCAGGCCGGCAAGCTGCAGATGTGGGGCGTGGCCTCGTCCGCGTCGCAGCGTGACGGCCAGAGCGCACTCGGCCGCCTGTACGGCCCGATGAAGGGCGGCGCCAACCTGGCCCGCTTCCAGAACGACACCTTCGACGCGATCTACACCAAGATGCAGGGCCTGCCCGACGGCCCCGAGCGCGAGGCGCTGTTCGTGGAAGCCAAGCGCATCAGCGTGGCCTACGCCCCGTACAAGAACCACCTGCACCGCTTCGTGACGGACATGGCCCACCCCTGGGTGGAAGGCTACCGCCGTCCGCTGTTCTGGCAGGACTGGTGGCAGTACGTGGACATCGACACCAGCAAGCAGCCGGTCTCGACGCGTTGAGGTGCTGAGGCGCTGAAGTGCTGAAGTGCCGCCTCGGCCTTACGCCGAGGTCGACACGAACTGCCCGCGCGGCTGAAGGAAGCGCGCGGTGAGCAGGCGGGCATGCACCAGCTGCTGGCTGGCGTGCCCGTGGCAAGACACCACCTCGGCCAGGGCGTCGATGGTGTGATCGCGGATGCGCAGCACGCGCCCGGCCGGCAAGGGTGCCGGCGCCAGAAAACTCAAACCCGTGAGCGACATGTCGCGCCAGCGCGCCGGCAGCAGTGCGCCGGCCTTGCCGAGCTGCACGGTCAGTGATTCATCGCGCGGCATGCGCAGCGAGGCGCGGCGGCCGAACAGCTCTTTGCCGACGTGGTCGGTGTCGGGTGCGGGGCTGAGCGGGCTGTCGCAACTGGCGCAGCGGCTGTCGGCCAGCAGGCGCGGCGGCAAGGTGTGCTGGCACAGCGGGCACTGGCCACGCTGGCGCCAAAGGCGGGCACCGGTGGGCGGTGCCGGCTCGGCGGGCGCGGGTGCAGCGGCAGGCTGCGGTGTGGGTTTGGGTGCGGCTGGAGCGGGTGAGGCGTGTGAATCAGCCGCGCGGGCCGAGGCGCCGGCAGCGGACGATGCCGCCCCCTTGCGCTGCCCCTTGAGTTTGGCGGCCAGTTCGCGGTCGTAGGCGGCGCGGCGATCGGCGTCACCCAGCACCGCCCAGGCCTCGTTCAACAAGGCCGCCTGTTCGTGGTCACCGCCCAGGTCGGGGTGGGCCCGAAGCGTGCCCATCAACACCCGGTAACTGGCCTTGATCACCTCGACGGGCGCGCCGGGCTGCACATGCAGCAGGCGGTAAAGGTTGCGGCGGTTGGGGCGGCTCATGGGGTGAACGGGCGGGCCGGCAGGGGCCAGAGGTTGCTCGATGTTGCCAGTGTCACCGTTGGCACGCTGCGCGAACGAGTGTCAAACCATGCGACTACCCCGCTTTTCTGGCGCCATCCCGGGTCAGGCCGGCTTGAGCCGCAACGCGATGGCGTCGCCCACATGCTGCATGAAGGCGCGCACCCGGGCGGTGTCGCGCAGATCGGGGTGGGTCAGCATCCAGACGGGCACTTCCAGCTCCGGCAGCGGATCGGACACGGGCATCAGCTCGGGGTGCCGCTCTTCCATGAAGGTGGGCAGGATGCCCACGCCCACGCCGGTGCGCAACATCGCGGCCACGGCGTTGAAGATATCGACGCGCACGCGGATGTGCGCCGTGGCCAGCGCCTGGCGCATCCATCGGTCATACACACGCGCCTGGGCATCACGCTCGAACGCCACCCAGGGCGCATCGGCCAGCAAGTGGGCGAGCGGGGTGATGGTCTGGGGCAGGTCAGGCGCGCCGCGCAGGGCGTAGACACGGCATTCAGACAGCCCCAGCGGCCGGCCGACCAGGTGCTCGGCCACATGGGCCGACAGCCGCACGGCCACGTCGGCTTCGCGCTGCGTCCAGCTCTGGCCGGGCTCGCTGCTGCGGCGGGCCAGGTCGACCAGGAACGCGTTTTCCATCACCTCCACCTCGATGCCGGGGTAGGTGCGGGCGAAGCTGGCGAGTGGCGCGGGCAGCAGGTGCTCCATCACGACGAAGGCGGTGGTCACGCGCAGCTCGCCGGTGAGTTCGCGGTCGCGGCCCATCACGCGGCGCTCGATCTCGTCGGCCTGGTCAGCCATGCGCCGGGCCTGCTCCAGCACCAGCGCGCCGGCCTCGGTGGGCTCGTAGCCGGTGCGGTGGCGCTCGAACAAGCGCGCGCCGAGGCGGCTCTCGAGTGCATCCAGGCGCCGCAGCACCGTGGTGTGATTCACGCCCAGCTGCCGGGCCGCGCCACCCAATGACCCCGCATGCCCGATCGCGAGGGCATATCTCAGGTCGCTCCAGTCCAGTCCAGCCATGAGGCGGAGTGTCCCACATCACTGCAAATATGCAGAACGCAGATGCACATCAAGCAGTTGTATGCAAAACAGCGAATCCATAGAGTTCGCTCACGGCATCAGCGTCAGTGCTGCAGCCGACCACCCATGACACGCCACCCCTTTTCACCGTCAACGCTGGACCTGCTGCCGGGCGAAAGCCAGCAGCCACCGCTGCGCTTGCTGCAACACCCCGGCCCGCGGCAGCAAGCCCGGGCGCTGGTGGTGCTGCCCACCTCGCACTGGCTGGCGCGCCTGGGCGGCGCCGCGCGGCGGGTACTGCTGGGTTGATGGCGGCAGGCTGATCACGGCGCGCCGTGGCGCCCGCGAGCGGTTTGAACGCTCAGCGCTTGGGCGGCGCCGGCGGCTCTGATTCGTCGAACTGCGTTGGCTGGAACGAGGTGCCGGAAATCACCTGGCCCTCTTCGGCCACGTCCAGCAGGCGGCTGACCTGCTCACGCACACGGCGAATCTCGTCTTCCGCGGCGCGCAGCTCGATGCCGTGCTGGTGCTTCAGCGCTTCAATCTGCTGGGCATGACGGCGGTTCAGGCTCTCGATCTGTTCGGTCAGCTCATGGTGGCTTTCACGCATGCGCTCCAGGGCGCGGCGCTGCTGGCCGTCGGCCAGCGCCAGCTTGGCCTGCTGGGCCTGCTTCTTGGCGCGCATCGGCCCCAGCACCAGTGCCAGCATGGCACCCACCACGGCGCCACACACCAACCAAGCTGCAGAGAGAAAGAGATCCATGGACAAAGCCTGAAAAAGCCCGGCTCAAAGCCGCGGCGGGGACGTGGACACGATGGTGTTGGCGAATTCGGTGGCCATGGCCGTGGGCGCACCTGCGGAGCCGCCCTGGGTGCGCAAACGCTCAAGTTCAGCCTCCAGGTTCTTCACCTGGGCGGCGTGGGCCTTGTGAATGCCATCGACCTGTTCCACCAGCACCGACATCAGGTGCGCCAGCTCACCGGAGTGCGCTTGACGCAATTCTTCAAGTTGGCGCTCCTGGCGAATTTTTTCAGCTTCTTGTTGCTGGTTTGATTCAGAAAACGCCCGGGCGTGTTGCTCCGTCAGGGCTTTGACCTTGGCTGCGAGCTCCAGATTGTTCTCACGCAGGCGCTCAAGCAGGCGGGTCTGGGCACTTTCAGAGCGGAAACCGGAGGCCGGTGGCACGCCGGGCAGCTGCGAATGCAGCATCGATGGCCGATCAGCTTCGGCTGGCGGACGCACCACGCGGCGCTTCGATTTGGCCTTCTGGCGCTTGCGCCGCACCGAGTCGATCCAGATGCCGAGACCCAAGCCCCCCACCGCAGCCACTGCGATGACTTGCCAAAACCAAACCGGGTTATCCGACATCTGAAACCGCACTCCACTCTGAGGTTGGGCCGGGCCAGTCCGATGCTGGCGGGCCCGTGTAGTTATCGCTCTATTGTGACGCGGCCAGTCAATGGCCGCCAGACGAGAATGTGGCGGCTCGAAACCGGCTCCTAGAATCGTCGGATGCCTGCCACCCCCGATCAGCTGACACCCGGCCCTGCCGCCCCCGCCCCCCGAATGAGCCGCGGGGCCTGGCACCGCCTGCTGGTGGTGGCCGTGCTGGGCTTTGCCTCTGGCCTGCCGCTGGCCCTGACCGGCCAGGCCATGCAGGCCTGGCTGAGCGTGGAAGGGCTGGACGTGGCGGCCATCGGCTTTCTCAGCCTGGTCGGCCTGCCCTACACCTTCAAGTTCCTGTGGGCGCCGCTGATGGACCGCTTCGACCTGCCGCTGCTGGGGCGGCGGCGCGGCTGGCTGGTGCTGACGCAGCTGTTGCTGGCAGGCGCGCTGGTGGTGCTGTCGGCCACGCCCCCGCGTGAATCGCTGCAGGTGTTTGCGCTGGTGGCCGTGGCGGTGGCGTTCTTGTCGGCCTCGCAGGACGTGGCCAGTGACGCCTACCGCACCGACCTGCTGCCCGCGCGCGAACGCGGCCTGGGCTCATCGCTGAACGTGATGGGCTACCGGATGGCGATGATCCTGTCGGGCGGCGTGGCCCTGATCTGGACCGACATGGCCCAGGGCGGCGGCCGCACCTGGCCGGAGGTGTATCGCCTGATGGCTTTGCTGATGGCCGGTGCCGCGGTGCTGAGCGCGGTGCTGCTGCCCCGCCTGCCGGCACCTGCAGCGCCCAGCGGCGCGGCAGACCCCGCTGACGCCCACCAGCCCGGCAGCGCCCGCAACGACGTGCTCGGCTTTCTGGCCGTGAGTGGTGCGGCGGTGGCCGGCTACCTGATCACTGACCTGCTGTTTGGCCCGCTGGCGCACCGCCTGCTCAACCCGGTGCTGGCTGGCAGCAGCCTCACCCCTGCCTTGCAGCAGCGCTGGATCGACCTGGTGGCCCTGCTGGCCGGCCTGGCCTTCACCCTGCCGCTGGCCGGCTGGGCCGCGCGCAAGGCCCGCTTCAACACGCTGCTGAACGGCTTGCAGAACTACTTTTCACAGCCGGGCGCGGTGGCCTTTCTGGCCTTCATCATCTTGTACAAGCTGGGCGATGCGTTTGCTGGTTCGCTGATGACGCCATTCCTGCTGAAGAGCATGGCGTACACCTCGGCCGAGGTGGGACTGGTCAACAAGGTCATGGGCCTGTGGCTGACCATTCTTGGCGCGCTGGCGGGCGGGGCGCTGATGCTGCGCCTGGGCCTGTGGCGCTCTCTCATGGTGTTCGGCGTGCTGCAACTGCTGAGCAACCTGGGCTTCTGGTGGCTGGCCACTGCGGGCAAGGGCGTGCTGCCCGGCCTGATCATTCCGGCGTTTGACCTGGGCTTCGTGCAGCTCGCCCAGCCCACGCCAGTAGACGGCGGCTTGCTGATGGTGATTGCCTTCGAGAACCTCTCGGGCGGCATGGGCACCGCCGCCTTCCTGGCGCTGCTGATGAGCCTGACCAGCCAGCGCTTCACCGCCACGCAGTTCGCGCTGCTGAGCGCATTTGCGTCGGTCGGTCGGGTGTGGGTGGGGCCGCTGGCCGGTGTGCTGGCCGCCTCCATCGGCTGGCCGAGCTTTTTCATCGTCTCCACCGTGCTGGCCGCCCCGGCGCTGGTGATGCTTTGGCGACTGCGCCCGAGTGTGGAAGCGCTGGTGCGTGACGACACCCAGAACCTGCCCACCGACGACTGACAAGCTGCACAATCAACGCCACCATGCCCTTGCCTTCGCACCTGCCTGACGGCACCTCCCCGCACTTCTGCACCGATGCCGAGTTGACGCTGCCCGCGCTGGCGCACCGCGGCGATTGCCGCTGCGCCCTGCACGCGCGCCGCCGCATGGCCACCGGCCTGGTGGCGGGCACGCTGCTGCCTGGCGCCGTATTCGCCCAGGAAGGCGTGCGTGGTGACGTGGGCCGTGAATCGCGCTTCACCAAGCTGGTGTCGGCCGACCAGGTGGAGCAGGCCGCGAACCAGCAATACGGCCAGATGAAGCGAGAAGCCGCCGCCAAGCGTGCGCTGGCCGGCGACGACAACCCGCAGCTGCAACGCCTGCGCGCCATTGCCCAGCGCATCATTCCGTACACCGAGGAATGGAACCGCCGCGCCACCAACTGGCGCTGGGAAATCAACCTGTTCGGCTCAAAGGAGCTGAACGCCTTCTGCATGCCCGGCGGCAAGATCGCCTTCTACTTCGGCATCCTGCAGCGCCTGCAATTGAGCGACGACGAAGTCGCCATGATCATGGGCCACGAAATGGCCCACGCGCTGCGCGAGCACGCCCGCGAACGCATGGGCAAAACCGCGGCCACGCGCATCGGTGCCGGCCTGGTCAGCTCACTGCTGGGCCTGGGCAACCTGGGCGACGCGGCGCTGAACATGGGCGCGCAGATCCTGACGCTGAAGTTCAGCCGCGAAGACGAAAGCGAAGCCGACCTGGTGGGCCTGGAACTGGCCGCGCGCGCCGGCTACGACCCCAGCTCGGGCGTGACGCTGTGGCAGAAGATGATGAAGGCCAGCGAAGGCGCGCCGCCCGAGTTCCTGTCGACCCACCCGTCCGGGCCTTCGCGCATTCAAGACATTGAACGCACGCTGCCGAAGGTGGAGCCGCTGTACGACCGGGCCCAGCGCCCGCCGCAGCGGTTCAACCCGCCGCCACTGCCGCGCTGACACCGGGCATTGGGTTGGGCAGGCCCCAGCCCTGAACGCTCAGGTATTGCCCACGTAGGGGTTGGTGCGGCGCTCACGGCCGAAGGTGCTTTCCGGGCCGTGGCCGGGGATGAACACCGTGTCGTCACCCATCGGCCACAGGCGCTCGGTGATGCTGGCGATCAGCGCGGCGTGATTGCCCTGCGGGAAATCAGTGCGGCCGATGGAGCCCGCGAACAGCACGTCACCCACGAAGCAGCGCTTCGCCTCGACGCTGTGGAACACCACATGCCCCGGCGTGTGGCCCGGGCAGTGGCGCACGTCCAGCGTGCACTCGCCCAACGTCACCGTGTCGCCGTCCGCCAGCCAGCGCGTGGGCGTGAAATGCTCCGCCGGCGGAAAGCCGAACATCTGGCTTTGCTGCGGCAAGCCGTCAATCCAGAACTGGTCACCCGGATGCGGGCCGATGATGGGCAAGCCCAACTCCCGCGCCAACTGCCCCGTGCCGCCCGCATGGTCGATGTGCGCATGCGTGATCCACAGGGCCACCAGCTTCACACCCAGCCGCGCCACCTCGGCCTTGAGCACCTCAATGTCACCACCCGGATCAATGATGGCCGCGTCCATGGTGCTGTCGCACCAGACGATGGAGCAGTTTTGCTGGAAGGCGGTGACGGGGACGGTGAGGTAGCGGAGCATGGGGTGGCCTGTTTTTGACAACTAGGTGTCGACTCTGACAAGTCTGTGTCGACTTTTGGGGGCATTTTGGCAGGGGAGTTTCCAGGACTGTGTCGACAACTGGGGGCTTGGGACTGTGTCAGGTTCGCAAGGCACAGATGCGGCCAATGGAGGCCATGGCCCAGGTCCGCTGGTCCTGCTGGACTAGCGAACCTGGGCCATGGCGGCCGGCCTGACTCCAAACGTGGAGGACTGCTTTTCAGCGTTTGTTGACGTTCCCTCTGCCGAGTGGGCTCTGCCAGCAATATGCCCAATGCTGGAATTGATAGGGTGGCAGCAGGAGGCTGTCTGGAGTTGCTGGTCTTTTGGCGTGCCAACGGCCGCTGCAAACTCAGCGCGACATGCTCACGTCGGCCGGCGCGAAGCTCGGCAAACGGTAGACCCAACCAGCGCCCGCAAAGCGACTACTTTCGAGTGCGCCAATCTTTGATGTACAGCAGGTCGTCGTGAGCAAGCTTCAAGACTGTGAAGCGCTTTAGCAGCTGCTCCACATCCGGCCCAAACTTCTTCGCCTCGTCGAACGACAGAAAAATCTGCTTCGACTGCATGGCTGCCAGGATGCGCAAAATGCGAGCAGTCGCTTGCACCTCGATGTTCTTGTAGATAACCGAGTCGTGAAGCGCCATCGGCAACTTAGTGAGCGACAGCATCGCAAGGTCAAACCCCACCAGGCCTGCGAAGGACTTGCCAGTGCCGGTGTCGTCCGGTGAGGTGAAGAGATAAGACCCAGCATTCTTAATGCGGAGTTCTGAGGCGACCCGCGACGGACCATAGACCACCTTGTTGAACGGCCTGAGCTTGCTGTTCACTTGGCCTTCGATGGCCAAGAAAATTCCTGCATAGATGTCTTCTAGTCGATTGTTTGAGTCTTTGACAGAGGCGTCGATGTTGAGCTTGCTCTCGTAGTGATAGTTTTCGGCAGCGGCCTTGTCGACGGCACCTTTCAGTTCGAAAACGCGATTGAACACGTCGTCAGGTAGGCCCTTTGACTGCAGTGATGCCTGGATCTCACCATCCACCTGAGCCAGCTCCGACGCTGTTGCACGCTCTTCCTCGAAAGTGGCAGCCAGCTCATCCTTCAATTCCTTCTTAACGATGCTGCCAATCTTCTGGTGGAAGGCCTCAACCTGTTCGAGGCGCTGCACGTCAACCGTCGGGAAGAAGTCGGCGACCAGCGCAATATTGGCAGCAAGGCGTGGTGTGATGCCCGAGATCTCCCGCTCAAGGCGGCGCACCTTGGTCTGAAGTTCGATGCGATGGCTACCAAGCTCAAGCTTGCGATACTGCTTCTTCTGCAAGTCTTGGTCGAACAGCGACTCATAGGCAGTGAGGGCGCCACTGAACCCGTTCTTTAATTGCTCAATCTGAGCCTGGTTGGACGCGATTGACAGGGTGTTCTCTAGGTACTGGGGCTTGGTGATCTTCGGGATGATGCTTGCAGTCATGGAGTCCCTGATGAGCTTCTTGCGGCTCTTCAGACCGTCCAAAGTCTTGCGCTCTAGTGCCACATCAGGGCTTCGGCCGAATAGGTCAACCAGGCGGTTGATGGCCGCTGCGACTGGCTCCTTGTCTGCGCCAACGAACGGGTGGCTTGGGTTCAGCCCGCCTTTCTTCCAAATGCGCGAAAACGGATTCACGATGGACCGGAACGTGCCCTCCAGCTCGTCCAGCCCATACAAGCGCTTCAATAGCCTGTTGTACTCGTCGATTCCAAGCTCGCGCTGTGCCTCGTACTCTGTGTTGCACTCATGCACTAGGTCAGGGCTATCGGTCGCGCGTGAAAAGTACATCCTCTCGGCGCCGAACTCGAACGAAAAGTCGTAGCGATGCGGCCCAAGCTCACGGATGGCGCCCGCATCGTCCCTCTCTGCGAAGGTCGAGCCACCGAAGACGAAGTCGATGACCATGAGAACCGTGGATTTGCCAATGGAGTTCTTGGCGTCATCGTCTCCGAGGATGACATTCAAGCCAGGGCGGAAATCAATCGATGAATGGCTGAAGTGAACGCATCGGATTTCTTTAAGCATAGTCAATCGAGCCTGTCTCCACTTCAATGGTCAGCATGCCGAGTACGTACAACACATCCAGGGCGTGAAGGAACTCCGTCGCATCCTGAAATACGCCGTGAGTGCGGTGGTAGACATCCTGCACGGTCTCCCCTTGCGATTTTCCCATCAAGACCTTCCGCATCTTGAACAGTGTCGACTCCTCAAGTCGTGTGAACTTGCTAGGGACCAACATCGAAGACCTCACAGTTCTGTACGAAGAAGGAAGTAAGTACCTTTGCGGCTAGAAGTGGTCTGCCAGTTCGAGCGCTGATCCACTGCGCGACGAAGTTGAATACTGCGTCCTTGTTGCCCGGGTTTTGCCGCTGCATCGCCAAGTAATAGGTATTGATCTGGCTCTGCAGTAAGCGCACGGCTACTTGGTCACTCTGCTCCAACATGCGGATCTGGTCCCGGATGCGCACATAGAAAGTGATGGCCTGATTCTTGATCTCATGCCTTTGCAAAGGGCTCATCCCCGTACTTAGCTTTTTGTCCACGGTCGTGGCGTCGAAGCTGGGTGGAGGGATGTCTAGCTCGGTGTTGTTCAGTGAAGTAATTCTGTCCAGGATTGCGTACACCTCTTCCTGAATCGTGTAGTCGGACACCGTTGCGTTGGCGCGCGCCTCAGCGAGAAAGCCGTCCTTGATTTTTCTAAGCTTGTCCATCTCATCCAACCTGAAGTCCTTGTCGTACTTCGTGTGGCAGGAGGGGCAAAGCGCAATGACGTTCTCGAGCGCATTAATATCTTGAGGGGCGGCGCGGCCAATAAGAGCCGTGACTTGGGACGGTGTCGGATTCAGCGGGTAGATATGAGCCACTTCGTAGCCTTTGTTCAACCTGCTCGAGCCCGGCTTACGAAAAAGAATTGACTTCGAGCACAAGGGGCAGCACCCGGAGGTCTCCGCGTACAGGATGCTGTGCTCGTTATCGCCGTAGCTTGTTCTTGCCGTCGCCATTCGAGGACCTTGCTGAGATAGCAGAGCCGCAAGACCGAATTGCCGCATGCTCGTTCGCTATTGGCGAATCGTACCAAGGCATCTTGGTGGGGTTCGGCCTAGTAAGGCGTCATGTGTCGTGAATGACGTCAGATCGCAACGTCAAGATTTCCGCGTGCAGGCTCATATGTGGCTGACGGGCAGCTAGCACTCGTAGAACTATGGCAACCGGTGGCCCCTACGCAATAAGAGGGCAAACTAGCGACCTGCGCCGCAGATCTCAAAGCTGTGCCATCAAGAAGGCGCAGCAATTGTTTAGTTGAAGAGGACGACCAGACGTCTTGCGATGGTTAGGCAGAGGCAGCCAACTCCCGACGCCTCAATTCTCAGGCCGGTAGGCCCAACCGCGGCCTGACATGACGCCGCGAACAACGACTGCCGAGGATGGCACCTAAGTCCAGCAGCTCGGCTGCACCCACTTTGCGCACCTGCGTGTCGTAATCGAAGGCCTACCCCCCAGGCGGCCTCCCACTACAACCTGGCCGCAGGCACGCCGGCCAGCTCAGACGACGGCTTTTGGCGAGAGCAGTCACCCAGTCCCAAACCGCGAACAACCGCGATCAGTCTGAAGCGGTCGCTGGAGCTGAGCTATTCGGCACTTCATGACAAGCATGGTGAGGCCCTCGAATACGAGCTGCGTAAACGGAACGGTCTCGCTGGCCATCAAGTCCCAGGATGGGCCGCATGCGGTCGCATGGACTCAGATTCCTCCCTCGGCGTCAGCATCCAACTCTGCTGGCAAGCCAATTCAGCACCGAGATGGACATCGCAGAAGCGCTCCCAGCCTGTCATAGACCAGCATCCGCGACGCGCTGATACCAACGCAGCGTCAAGAAGAGGCCCAAGCAACACTGCGCCACTGGGAGCCACGATCGTTGCCTGACGAACCGTGCGGCCGAGTTCCACGTCATGGCACTCTGCGACGACTAGTTCGCCCACCACCAAGTTGTGCCACATGAGATGCCTCGGCAGCAATTTGCCGCCGCGTCTAAATGGAACTGCCTCGAAGATCATTGCGTCAGTCTGAAGGCTGACAGGCTCACGGCGTGCGCCAAAGAACGAGCTAGGCAGTTGGCCGAGCGCTAAGCAGAAGGAGTCTGAGCGTCGGTGGGCGTTTATGTTCAGTTGCGGCCTATGTCATTGTCGACGTGCTCGCGGACCTGAGATAAGAGCGTATTCGAGTTGCTAGTGGCCGCATCTGCTCAGTTGCTCGCGCCTCCTGAAAACCCCAGCCGATTCATTTCCCGTCTACTGCTCTTCTTTAAAGCGTGGCTCAGGCTGATCACCGCTGCACGCCTTACCCAGCCTGGCTCAACGAAGCATCCTGTGCGGCAGAACGTGGCAACTCAACTATCATGTGTGAATGATCTCGATGATATGGAAATGGACTTGTCGCGGTGGCGCAGTGTTGGTCGGGGCCTTTGGCCTTTTGCTATTCGCCAAACTTATCTTTGCCAAGCATTTCGACGTCCTCGCAATGGTAGTAGTGCCCTTCGTGGGAGTTTTTTTTCTCGCTCTTGCCTACAAAATTTGGCCAAAGCAAACTCCGCTAGAGCAAAGGAACCACCGGCAAGCAAAGTTGGGCAAGTTGGCGGACATGATTACCTCGCCAATGACTGAGTTGACTGAGTTGGCTGGAGGAATTGCCGCGTCAGCGATCGAATCGGCTAAAGAGATTGCCTCATCAGCGATTGTTCAGCGCTTTAAGAACGCCGGCAAAGCTGCCAGTCGCGAAATGGCTGAACAGCGAGAAGCGCGATACAACGCCCAACAGTCCCTAGAACGCGAGCGCCTGCGAATTGAGGCTCTTCATGCCAAATTCATTGACCAAATCAAAGAGATCGCAACATCTCCATTGATCCTGGCAAAGGTGTTCAGTGCTGGCGAACTGGCAATGAAGCGCGATGAACCCGTTTACGTGACCCAAACTACGAATGGAGTTTGCATCGCCGTCATGGATGCTCGAAAGCGATTTGACATCCCGTGGGATGACTTGCTTGGCATAGAGGCGACCGGGACTGGAAAGTCAACCCGGAATGCTGGGATCGTAGGTGGGGGGCTGGGCGTCGAAGGTGCAGCAACTGGGATCCTCGTTGCGTCGGCTTTGAACGCTATCTCCACTCGAACGAGCTTGGACTCCTGGTTGACACTTCGTACTGCGACCAACGAGGTGGTTTTCAGCGTGCTGCAAAGCGATCCACGCGAAGTACGTGGCATGCTCGCTCGCGCATTCGCCGTTGTGGGTGCCAAATCAGTTGCGAAACCTGAGGGTACAAACGGACTTGCCGCAGAACTGAGCGTGTTGTCCAAGCTTCATGCGGACGGTGCACTGACTGAGGCCGAGTTCAATTCTGCAAAGGCGAAGCTGCTCGCGAAGTGATGCGCGCAGAACGCGGAAGCACTGTCCCTTTGATCTGTTGATTTTGACGATCGCGTCGGACTGATCCAATTTACAACATGGTTGGTAGTTCTAGTTGATCTACCAGATTGGGGCTCTGGCATCGGTGATGAACTCCAATCGGTGGGTCAACTCGGCGTGATCCAAGCGGGTCAATCTTCCACGAACATCAATACACAGCCAACCAGATCAGCGCATTCCAAGCGAAGCTGGATCTAAGCTTGAGATTCGGTCAACTGGTGCCACCGCATATTCAAGTGCACCGCTCAATATGAAAACTGGGAGTTATTGACTTTGAAGTACCTCGTCACTACCGCCGCACTTAGCGTCTTTTTGACCGGATGCGCTGCACCGCCTCGAGTGGAGTGGACCAAAGAAGGCGCAAGTACCCACGACCGTGAAAGCGTTTTGTCCGAGTGCCTTTACAGCGTGAAGATGAACAAGGTCGGCATGACTGAGCAGGATGAACTGGTCGGACTTTGCATGAAGAGCAAGGGCTATCGCCTCCGCAAGGTCGGCTGATTTACCTAAGCCATAGGGGCGCAGGCCCCTATGCAGCGCTTCGCGACAGGGGCGGTTGATCTGCCAATGTGCGCTGGCACCGCGTTGCTGATTGGCACAAACGCGGTGTGGTTTTTGCACCCGTTGTCTACATAGGCGATGAGAGCAAGATGAAGTCCCGTCAAGACTTGACCCGCTTCATCACCACCACCCCAAACACCCCCGGATGATCCCCTCGGTCAGTCTCCAGGTTCCCCGGCCCCGCGTGCATCAGCGCCGCCTCCATCAGAATCGCCAGATACTGCCCGTCAGCGCCAAAGAACATGCCGCGCACCCGGTACTTTGGGTCGTTGACAAAGTGCTTGTCGGGTTGGTCCGGCTGCGTGTGAAAGCAGTCGCTGTCGTAACGGCACTTCTGGATACTGCCTTCGGCATTGATGTAGCTCTGGGTGATTCTGAAGTGCGTCAGGCCACCAAAACGCTGCGCCGGCGCGCTGGGGGTTTCGTCGATATTGCGCTTCACGGGCAGGCTGATGGTTTCGCCGCCTCGCCCGCTTTCAACCTTGAGCTGCAAGACACCGCTGAGCTGCTTTTCCAGCGTCAGCTCCAGCTGGGCATCGCGCACCGTCACCTTTTCCTGGCGCAGCCATTTGTTGGCGCTGCCGTAAACATGGCGCATCAAGCTGGCCGATTCCAGTACAAAGCGCACGCTGCCTTTGTCTGACAAATCACTCCAGGGCGTGACCTTGCCGGTCAGAAAGCGCAGGTATTGCTTGGGGTCGGTGTTGGCTTTGTAGCGGCGCTCCAGGGTTTCTTGCCCCACCACCAACCACCAGGGTTGTTCCACCTTCGGTGCAGCCACCGTGCGGTTGTTCAGGCGGCAGCAGCGGGGTGCGCCTTGTTCATACCGGCCCCACCACAGCTCGCCGGTTTCACCCCAGTGGCCTTGCTCCACCGGTGTGGCCGCGCTCAGATCCATCATGAAGCGCCCCGGGTTTCATGGAGGCCCGTTGGGTTAAGTCAGGCTTCCGTCAAGGCAGTCTGACTGGCGAGTTGCCGGTAGTAGTTTGCCTCAGCCTCTGCGGGTGGGATGTACCCGA